>CALGNW010000074.1 GCA_937958345.1 uncultured Neomegalonema sp.
AATATGCGTGCCGGTGTCGCGGATATCCGCGATGTCCTCCATGCTCAGGCCGTCTTTTTTCGGGTCTTCGCCCAGCCCCAGCGCCGAGACGAGCGCGCGGTGGACGATCAGGTCGGCATAGCGGCGGATCGGCGAGGTGAAATGCGCGTAACGGGCGAGATTAAGCCCGAAATGGCCGAGATTATCGGGACCATAGTAGGCTTGGGTCTGGGCGCGCAGCACCGACATGCTGACCGTCTCCGAATAGTCGGTTTTCTGCGCCGCGCGCAGGGCGGTGTTGAGGTTGCCCGGCGTCATGCGCTGGCCCTTTGCCAGCGGAATGCCGATGGTCTCCAGCGTTTCGCGCAGGCTCTCGATCCGTTCGTCAACGGGGGGTTCGTGAACACGGTACAGCAGCTCGGTGCGTTTAAGTTCGAGCGTTTCGGCGGCGCAGACATTGGCGAGGACCATACATTCCTCGACCAGTTTATGGGCGTCGAACCGGTCGCGGAACCGGACCGATGTAACCGTGCCCTCGTCGCTCATCACGATGCGGCGTTCGGGCAGGTCGAGATCGAGCGGCTGCCGGCGCTCGCGTGCCTTGACCAACGAGTCGTAGCACGAGAACAAATCGTGTATAATCTCTGATACCGGACCTGTGACCGCGCCGTCAAGACCTTTTGCGGTCGCCTGCGCCGTCTCGTAACTGAGGCTGGCGGCAGACCGCATCATGGCGCGGAAAAAGCTGTGGCTTTTTTTCGTGCCGTCCTCGGTCAGGATGATGCGGACGCCGAGACAGGGCCGGTCCACGCCCTCGTGCAGCGAACACAGATCGCCCGACAGCCTGTCCGGCAGCATCGGGACCACACGGTCGGGGAAATAGCACGAGTTGCCGCGCTTGCGTGCTTCGCGGTCCAGCGACGAGCCGGGGCGCACGTAATGCGCGACGTCGGCAATCGCAATCCACAGAATATGACCGCCCTCGTTATTCGGGTCGGGGTCCGGTTCGGCAAAAATCGCGTCGTCGTGATCGCGGGCGTCCTCGGGGTCGATGGTGATGAGGGGCAGGGCGCGCAGGTCGTCGCGACCCTTCATTGAAGGGTTTTCCGTCGCGGCCTCTGCCTCTTCAAGAGTTTTCAGCGAGAATTCCACGGGAATTCCATGCTCGTGAATCGCGATTAAGGAGATCGAGCGGGGCGCACCGATATCGCCCAGCCGCTCGACGATTTTCGCCGGTTGCAGACCATGGCGCGGGCCGCGAAGTGTTTCGATTTCAACGAGTTCGCCGTCTTTTGCATCAAGGCGGTTGGCGCTGTCGATGCGGAATTCCCTGTCAGCCTTTTTATCAACCGGCAGAACACGGCCCCCCTCCGACCCCGAGCGGAACACGCCGAGGATGCGTTTGGTGGCGGCTAACTTCTTGATAACACGGGCTTCATAGTCGTAAGGGTCGTTTTTCGGCAGGGCGGCAAGCTTGGCAAGAACGCGATCCCCGATGCCGACGCTGGCGTCACCCTTCCGTAAGGGCAGTAAGATTTTGGGCTCGCCGGCGTCGAACTCCCACTGCGCAGGACGGGCGACCGGCTCGCCGTCGTCATTTATGCCAGTGATTTCAATGACTCCCACGGGAGGGAGGTGCGCGCCGCTGGGTCGGTGGGACTTGCGCGCGCCCCGTTCGATCAGGCCCTCGCGGCGCATCTCGGCGATCATATCTTTGAGAACAACCCGCGCTGCGCCCTTGATTTTAAACGCTTTTGCGATGTCGCGCTTGGTGGTCTTGTCGGGGTTCTCCGCAATGAAGCGAAGAATGTCATCCTGTGTCGGTAGTCGTGTGTTCATTGCGCACGGCTACACGATACGATCGCCGCTGTCACGAAATAGTATCGCGCGCGGGGCCAAATACCTGCGGTGCAGTTACTTGGCCTTTTTCTTGGCGATAAGATCAACAGCCATTTCCGGCGTGACATCCTCCGGCTTCACGTCTTTGGGGATGGTGGCGTTTACTTTGCCCCACTTGACATAAGGACCATATCGCCCGTCGAGAACGTTCATTGGCCCGCCCTCCTGCGGATGCTCGCCCAATTCCTTGAGCGGCGGCTTGGCAGCAGCCCGGCCGCGCCCCGCCCGTGGATTCGCGCGTTTCTCGGCAATGAGTTCGACGGCGCGGTTCATACCGACTTCGAAAACCTCGCGCCACTCTCCCAGATTCGCATAGGTTTTGCCGCATTTGACGAAGGGGCCGTAACGACCGATGGCCGCCGTAATCTCTTCGTCATCTTCGGGGTGCTTGCCAATAACGCGTGGCAAGTTAATGAGTTTTAACGCTAAATCAAAATCGACATCATCTACTTCCACGCCCTTGGGAATGGAACCGCGCGGCGGCTTGGTCTTTTCTTTGCCCTCGCCCTCCGGCTCGCCAAGCTGGACGTACGGGCCAAAGCGACCCGACTTCAGTGTGACCGGTTTCCCCGTCTCAGGGTCGATTCCGAGCTCTTTGCCGTCACCGGCTGCGGCTTGTGCGGCGGCCTCTTCTTCGCTGACGCCGAATGCGCGCGTGTATTTGCATTCCGGATAGTTCGTGCAGCCAATAAAGGCACCGAACTTGGATGATGTCTTGATCGAAAGCATGCCGTTTTCACGCATTTCTTTGCCGCAGATCGGGCACGAACGCGGGTCCATGCCGTCTCCGCGATCCTTGAATACGTGATCGCCAAGTTTATCGTTAATAACATCGAGAACTTCTGAGACACGCAGTTCTTTTGTCTCGCCGATATCTGCCGAAAATTGCGTCCAGAAGTCCTTGAGCAAAAGCTTCCAGTCCATCTTGCCGGCAGATACGCTGTCGAGTTGTTCTTCAAGGTCCGCCGTAAAGTCGTATTCTACATAGCGTTTGAAGTAGTTTTCCAAAAAGGCTGTAACGAGACGGCCTTTGTCCTCCGCAATTAGACGATTCTTATCTTTCGTGACGTATCCGCGATCCTGAATAACAGTAACGATCGACGCATAAGTC
>CALGNW010000075.1 GCA_937958345.1 uncultured Neomegalonema sp.
CATGAAATTACTGTTTGCCGCCCTCGTCTGTCTGATGTTGCCCATCGGAAACGCGCATGCGTGCGGCGCGGATTCGGATTGCCGGATCGGCGACCGGATTTATCGCATCAAGATGCCGGAGGGCCATGACGGTTCAACACCGGTTGGAGCGATTATTCACGCACACGGGTATCGCGGCACAGCGAAAGGGGTGATGAGAAACAAGGGCTTGTCAAAGATGGCATCGCGCCTTGGCGTCGCGTTGATCGCACCCAAAAGCGCGGCAGCCGACTGGGTAATTCCGGGGGCCCCGCGCAAACGCGGCGTCGACGGATCAACAGAATTCGAGTATTTCGACGCGCTGGTCGGCGATGTCGCGTCGCGCTTTCCGATCGACGCCAACCGTTTGATGGTCAGCGGTTTCTCGGCTGGCGGGATGATGGTTTGGAACCTCGCCTGTCATCGCGGCGGGATGTTTGCCGGATTTGCCCCCGTCGCGGGGACGTTTTGGGAGGCGTTGCCGACGTCCTGCCCCAGCGAGCCGGTGAACCTGATCCACACCCACGGTACAGCGGACAAAGTCGTCCCCCTGACGGGACGGCCCATTGCGGATACCAAGCAGGGGTCGGTTGACGAGGCTTTATCGCTGTTTCGTGCAGCGGGCGGGTTCAGCGGACCCTCGGAAGTAACCCGTGACGGCAAGCTTGAATGTCGGCTGAACCGCAATGGGGATGGCAAGATACTGGAGTATTGCAGCCACCCCGGCGGTCATTCGATCAAATCGCGATGGCTCGAAAGAGCGTGGCGACAGTTCGAAAAGGCCGGCGCCCTCTGAGGACGCCGGTCCTCGCTTATTCGCGGATGATCCGAATTTGTCCGATGCTGATCGGATCGCGGACAACGGTTGTGACCTGCCCCGCCGGATCAATCGCAATGAACTGCACATCAACCTCTTCGCCATCCCAAAGGCCGGCGGCCACCTGCCGGTTCAGAAGGTTGGTGATATCAAACGACTCTGCCGCCCCTGTCTGGTTCTGCGAGAACGGCGCGAAGTAACCGGCATAGTATGGCCCGCGCGGATCGGGCGGCGTGCCGTCGGGCAGGTTGACAAAGATATTGAAGACACCCGGCGCGTTCTCAAAATCGATCTCCTGAAGTTGCAGCACGACAGGCGACAGCTCGGCTGCCTCCGGCTCGGTCGTGAACAGATCGGCAGACCGTATCGGTGCGGGCGGCGCGGCCATTGCCATCTGGGGGGCCGCTTGGGAAAACGAAACCTGAGGATCACCGCTGCCCCCCACAACGGGCGCGGGCTGCACCAGCGCCTGAGCGACCGGTCGGGGCGGCGGCGGAGGGGGGGCTGCGACGCGCAGCGCAACCTTGGTCTTTCCTGCCCCCAATCGAATGCCGGGTGCGGCCTGCGCAAGCGTGGCACTGGCACGGCGCAAAACAGGAGCGGGCGCTGCAAAGGCTTGCGGCTCGGCGGCAACGGCGGAAAACGCCATCGCGACCGGTGCAACGGAGGGCGGCGGCGCGGCAAAACCGGCGACCGGCACGGGCGACGGCGGCGGCGGCGGGGCCGAAGCGAGCGCGAACGAGTCAAAACCCGCAGGCTGCGCGGCATCATCGTCATACCGGTAGCCCAGCGTTTGGGTATTGAGCACATCCTCACCAAGGATCGACACGAGCTGCCCCGTCTCGGTGTAAAAGTTGAACTGCTGGGAGAGATAGTCGAGGTCAACCGGATTCCGGCGCGGACCGCCACGCGATAACCACCGGTTCCACTGGCGGTCGATGTTACAATGGTGCAGCCAGAAAATCGGGTCTTGTCCCGCATCCGCAACCAATCCCATTGACCCGCCGATCATCCCGTGAACACCGTTATGCGGCTGGCTTTCCAATGTGTTGTTAAAGCCGATTGATCCGTCAAAATTCGTGGTGCGCAGCGTGCCCTCGACCTCGATAATATTCTGGGGCAACGCGCCGCCGCGATTGTAGAAAAGATTACGGTTCGGCCAGTATAGCGGGTTCTGCCCCTCGTTTGCCGGTATCCGCGTTGCGGGGGGCAGGCTTGCGCGCCCCGGAATGCTGTAATCCCAGTAGGGCAGCGTCAGTGACCCGTCGCCCGATGCCGCCCGTAGAATCCGCTCAAAATAATACAGGTACATCCGATGCCAGCTTAGGAAAAACCGGTTGCCGTGCTGGCAACGCTGCACCTGCGGCCCGACTTGGCCTGCGTGGATCGCCGCCTGAAAAAACCAGCCGGTCGGATCGCTGGGATTGGCAAAGCTGCGCCTTTTCATCTCGGCAATGCCGCGCCGCAACGATTGAAGGGCACGGCCCCCCTCGGGCAGCGAATAGATGTCACGCCGGATCGAAAGCGTCTCTTCGAAGGGCGAAGGAGGAGTCACGACCGGCGGGTTTGTTTCGGGCGGCGGCAGAGGTTCCGTCGTCCCCGTTCCGAAATCATCGGCGTTGGTCAGCCACCACTCGCCCTCCAGATCATCGAGGCTCAAACCGGTATCAATAAACTCCTGACCGATCGCTTCCCGCGCCGCCACAGCGCCAACCGACCCGACGGCAGCGCCTGCAATAAATCCGCGACGCGACATCGGCTTTGCCGACAAATTATTGTTTTTCATCCACCCGCTCCTCACTCCATAAAAGAGAACTTGTCACCGTAAATACATCTTATACGAAAACAAGCCATCGGACGAGCGCAACCGTCGGGCGGTCCGGGCGGGCGGTTTTTCCGGTCAGAGATATGCGTGCGGGTCCGGCCTTTTATTCCCGCCTATGATCCTGAAGGCGGCAGCAATTAGGGCCTTGATCGCGGTCCCTTCAATAAAGGCTGTGTCGCATACGCCTTCGCCTCCCGCCCGGACATCGGGGAGAGGTAACATGCCGGGCAAGACGCGGTTGCGTGCTTGTCGGGGGGCCGCTCGACGCGGGTTGCGGCCAGCCGCCAATCACGACACGGCCCTGAAACGCGCTTTTCGGGGCGGGGCAAAATCCGAGGCGAACCGGCCCCATCGCACATCCGTTTTTCGATCCGGCGGATCAGGCGCAAGGCATGACGCGGCACATCCGTCAGCACCGCGCGCAGCGCCCTGATCCGTGCGCGACAGTCAGCCAGGGAAACTCCGGTGTCATCGGCTGTCACCGCATGGGCGCAAGCATCCGAAAACCGGCTTTGATCCCAGTTCAAACCGGTACGGGCAACCATCAGACGCGCCCGGGCGATCACCAAAAAACGTCCGGCGGCCTCGGCACGGGACAGGATCGAACCGACATATCCGCAGACCGCCTCCGAAAACCCGCGCGAGACAGGGCCAACCGCCAAAAACCCGAGCAAAACGACCAGCCCCGCCACAAGACGGAGCAGCCTAAGCCGCTGAGTTTCTATGCCCCGTTCCAGATCCACGCCGTCTTTCGCCTCCGGTTAAAATCAACGGATGCAAAAAGAACTAAATAAGAACATATGTCAAGAGAAAGTTTGACCACGTAACGTCGGACAGCCCTCGATTACCGGCCCACACGGCACGACATCCCGCAGTCTTCCGCCATCATCGGGCCTGACCCGATGATCCGGCGCGGCAAATGCCGGTGTTTGGGACTCGGTCTACGGCACGACTCATGATCGTCGCCGAATATAGTGGGGAATGGTGCTGCTGGGGAGAATCGAACTCCCGACCTCTCCATTACCAATGGAGTGCTCTACCGCTGAGCTACAGCAGCCCGCTGACGTTCCGGTTGACCGAGCCGGATACGGGCCCCGGAAAAACCGGGAAAACGTGCTGCCCTCTAACATAAAAGCAGTCGTTAGGCGGTCTTTAGACTGCAGAAGTCGCCAAATCAATAACAAACCCTCAGGCCCGCCAAATTGTACAATGCGGCCCGGTTTTCGCCGAATCCGGCACCGGATTAACCGGCCTGACGCGGATCACACCCCCTATTCCCCGACGTCACACTTGTTCCCGCCCGACGCGCAAGGGTATGCACGCGCACGGAGCCGTTCACTCAAGGGAAGCGATCATGCCTGATTTCAAAAAAATTCTCATTGCAAACCGCGGGGAAATCGCGATTCGCATCAGTCGGGCCGCGAACGAGTTGGGCAAAGCCACCGTCGCGGTTTACGCTGAAGAGGATAAGCTCGGCCTGCACCGCTTCAAAACCGACGAGGCGTATCATATCGGCGAGGGCATGGGTCCGGTCGAGGCGTATCTGTCGATCGACGAGATCATCCGGGTCGCCAAGCAATCCGGCGCGGATGCGATCCACCCCGGCTATGGTCTGCTCTCTGAAAACCCCGATTTTGTGGATGCCTGCACCGCCAACGGGATCACGTTTATCGGTCCCAAAGCCGAAACGATGCGGATGCTGGGCGATAAGGCCAGCGCGCGCCGTGCCGCGATTGCCGCTGATGTCCCTGTGGTTCCCGCGACCGAGGTTCTGCCCGACCCCGAAGAACCCGGCGCGATGGACAAGATTCACGCGATGGCGAACGAGACCGGCTATCCGCTGATGCTCAAGGCGTCATGGGGCGGCGGCGGGCGCGGGATGCGGCCAATCTTTGGTCCCGACGAATTGGAGGCCAAGGTCAA
>CALGNW010000076.1 GCA_937958345.1 uncultured Neomegalonema sp.
GGGCCTTGCGATTGTGATTGTCACGATGACAGGCCTCTGGGAGTATTCCGGCTATCTGGTCGATACGTTTACCGGCCCCCGGTATCTCGTTGTGCTCGCTGCGGCGGTCTACGGGGTCATCCTCGGCTGGATGGTCTTTCCGCGCATCGGCAATCTGCGCGAATCCTGAATTGTGATCGTTCTATCCTGAGAGGCGGTGTGACCGCTTTTTCCCTGACCAAAGGAACGCCCCGTGAGCTTCGATTTTCTCACCGATAAAGACCGCATCTTCACCAACCTTTACGGGATGAAGGATCGTTCGCTTAAGGGCGTCAAGGCGCGGGGCCATTGGGACGGCACGGGCGATATTCTTGGCAAGGGCCGCGATTGGATCGTTCAGGAAATGAAAGACAGCGGCCTGCGGGGGCGTGGCGGCGCAGGCTTTCCGACGGGGCTGAAGTGGTCTTTCATGCCCAAAGAAACCGACGGGCGTCCGCATTACCTCGTCATCAATGCCGACGAATCAGAGCCGGGAACCTGTAAAGACCGCGAGATCATGCGCCACGATCCGCATACCCTGATCGAGGGGTGCTTGATTGCCAGCTTCGCGATGGGCGCAAACGCTTGCTATATCTACATTCGCGGCGAGTACGTGCGCGAGAAAGAGGCCCTGCAACAGGCCATCGACGAGGCGTATGACGACGGGCTTATCGGTAAGAACGCCTGCGGCAGCGGTTTTGATTTCGACCTTTACCTGACCCACGGTGCAGGCGCGTATATCTGCGGCGAAGAAACGGCGTTACTTGAAAGCCTCGAGGGCAAAAAGGGTATGCCGCGCCTGAAGCCGCCATTCCCGGCAAATGCGGGCCTTTATGGCAATCCGACCACCGTGAACAACGTCGAATCCATTGCGGTTGTGCCCACGATCCTGCGGCGCGGCGCAGGCTGGTTCGCAAGTTTTGGCCGCGAGCGTAACGCGGGCACGAAAGTCTTCGGCATCTCGGGCCATGTCGAGCGCCCTTGCGTGGTCGAGGAGGCGATGTCGATCCCGTTCCGCGAGCTGATCGACAAACACTGCGGCGGCGTGCGCGGCGGCTGGGATAATCTGAAGGCGGTGATTCCGGGCGGTTCTTCGGTTCCCTGCCTGACGATAGACCAGTGCGAAGATGTGCTTATGGACTTTGACGCGCTTTCGGCGCTGAAGTCCGGCCTTGGCACGGCGGCTGTGATCGTCATGGATAAAGACACTGACATCGTTAAGGCGATCTGGCGGTTGTCCAAGTTCTATAAACACGAAAGCTGCGGCCAGTGTACGCCGTGCCGCGAAGGCACGGGCTGGATGATGCGCGTGATGGACCGCCTTGTGACCGGCGACGCAGCGATCGAAGAAATCGATATGCTGTATGAAGTCACCAAACAGGTTGAGGGCCACACGATCTGTGCCCTCGGTGATGCCGCGGCGTGGCCAATTCAGGGCTTGATGCGCAATTTCCGCGGCGAGATCGAAGAGCGGATCAAGGCAAAACAAGCCGGTCGCGTCACGGCTGTGCTTGCCGCCGAGTAGCGGCGCCCTGCGCATCCGATTTCAAAGGCGAAGTATTTCGGGGGGCTTTTTCGGAAGCACCCAAAAATCGTCTTATTTTTTCATCTTAACCAGTACGCAGCTTCTGGGCTGTACTCTGTTCTCGCAATTACCCCGACTTTGGGATCTGCGCGATGTGTACCGCGTTCAGGGCATCGGGAAATATTAGGAGTCAGACCATGAAAGCCATCTTTGCAGTTATCGCGATCGCCACGTCAGGCATCGCCGGCACCGCAGTCGCAAATGCGGAATATCAGTACGGTTGGATGACCGGCGCGTTGCCGGGAACCGAACTCGTTGCCGCGAATGTTGTGCGCAAACCCGCCTTCATCGGCGACAAAAGCGAACAGGCGCAGGCGATGGATCAGGCGACGAGCGCTCTGAACAGCGACTATTGCGAGAAAAAAGGCACGTCGTTCATCGCTGACCCGAAGATTATCATCTTTGATAAGGGCATCGGCGAGTGGATGGTCGGCGGCATCTGCCGCTAATACCGACCCAAACCACGCTGTGCGTTAACAAATTCGGGAGTCATGCAAGTCAGCATGGCTCCCGATTTTTTTTAGCATGATGAACCGCACTGCGCTCAGGCGTTAATTTCTAAATCAATGCTCTGCAAAGCTGCGGATCGATCAGGATTTGCATAAGTCTCTAATGATCACCCGTAACATTGAGGTGAAAAACCGGATCATGGCGACGGGCGTATGAGCATAGCAACCGGCGAAAGACATATGACACTCATGTCAGCGGCATGACGCTGATCAGGTCGCCCGCTTTGGCCGGCGGCGCATCAACCGGGCGAATGGCGAGTGCGTTGGCTTGCGACAACAAGGAGAGGCGGGAGCTGTCCTGACTGTCAAACGGTGTGCAAACCATTGCCCCGTCCACGTTCCCGACCCGCGCCCGCATATAATGCTCGCGGGGTCCGTTCTTGGCCAGATCGCAGGTCAGCGTTGCCGTCATTGTTTGCGGGGGCGAGGGCGGCATTCCCGACAGAGCCTCGACGGCAGGCGCAACAAACAGCCGCCCGCACACCATCGCAGACACCGGATTTCCGGGCAGTCCGAGCATCGGAGTCTCGCCCAATCGTCCGGCCATAAAGGGTTTGCCGGGGCGCATCGCAATTTTATAGAGGTCGAGCTTCAGTCCCGCATCCGTCAGGGCAGGGCGGATCAGGTCGTGATCGCCTACCGACGCGCCGCCGAGAGTCACAAACAAATCCGCCTGTGTTCCCATACCGGCCAACAGGCGCAGAGACTCGAGCGTATCCGCTGCAATCGGCAGAATCTCAGCCGTCGCCCCGAGACTTTCGATCAGGGCGGCCAGCCCGAAATTATTCGATGAGACGATCACGCCCGGTCCCGCTGCCTCGCCCGGCAGCACCAGTTCGTCCCCCGTCGCAAGCAATGCCACGCGCGGCTTGCGATAGACCTGTACCAGCGGGACGCCTGCGGCAGCCAGCAGGGCGATGTCCTCGGGTGTCAACCGGCGCGGCGCGTCCAGCAGCGTGTTGCCCTCACTGAAATCCAGACCGGCGCGGCGCACATACATTTGCGGGTCCAGCGAACGGTTCAGCGTGATCCGGTCCCCGTCGCGGGCGACATCTTCCTGGATGATGATCCGGTCCAGCCCGTCCGGAACCACTGCGCCCGTAAAGATGCGCACGCACTGCCCCGGCGCGACTGTGCCATCAAACGGAGTGCCAGCCGCTGCCTCGCCGACAACGGTAAAAACCGATTCTTCGGCGGCCTCCGCTGCCCTAACCGCGTATCCGTCCATTGCCGAGGCGGGAAAAGGCGGCTGCGTGCGCCGCGCAATAACATCCGCAGCGAGTACGCGCCCGCGCGCCCCGGTCAGGGCGATCACCTCGTGGCCGACAGGCGACATCAGCGCCAGCGTCTTCGCTAAAACTTCGGGAACGGCAAGCAGGCTCATACCGCTTCAAACCGCCCGCTGCGTCCGCCGTCCTTAAAGACGAGGCGAACATCTGCGATCTGCATGCCCTTATCGACGGCCTTGCACATGTCATAAACGGTCAGCGCCGCAACAGACACAGCCGTCAATGCCTCCATCTCAACGCCGGTCTGTCCGGTGACTTTCGCGGTTGCCTCAATCTCGATCCGGCTCGTTGCCTCGTCGGGTAAAAGATCGACCGAGACCTTGGACAATCCGAGCGGATGGCACAGCGGTATAAGGTCGCTGGTCCGTTTCGCGCCCATGATACCGGCCAACCGCGCGATGCCCAGCACGTCGCCCTTTTTGTGACCGCCGGATTGGATCATCTTCAGCGTTTCGGCGCTCATAACCACGGCCCCGCGTGCCGTTGCTGTGCGTGATGTCACTTTTTTCGCGGAGACATCGACCATCACCGCGTTTCCTGCGGCATCAAAATGTGTGAAGTCGTTCATATCAAAATTCCAATGGTACAAAAAATGAGTATTCAGGTTTCATTTTTTGAAGTATCCAATTTCCGCGCTTAATAGGGCCAGTGCTTGACGACGCCGGTACGAAAGCCGACAAAGCCACGACTTATGCGCCACCGCAAGTGACCTCGTATCTTTTCCGTCAGGAGACAACCATGCCGCCGCTCGATGAACCGCATGTAGAGCTGTCACCGACTGTCTCCGATGAAATCCGCCGCACCACATGTTACATGTGCGCGTGTCGCTGTGGCATCAATGTTCATATGCGCGACGGGATGGTCCGCTACATCGAGGGTAACAAGGATCACCCGGTCAATAAGGGCGTTCTTTGTGCCAAGGGCAGTGCCGGGATCATGCAGCATTACTCGCCTGCACGCCTGATGAAGCCGCTCAAGCGTGTTGGTCCGCGCGGGTCTGGCGAGTTCGAAGAAATTTCGTGGGACGAGGCGCTGACGCTCGCCGCGGACCGCCTCGGCAAAGTCCGCAAGGATGATCCTAAAAAGCTGGCCTTTTTCACGGGCCGCGATCAGTCGCAGTCGTTTACCAGTTGGTGGGCGCAGATGTTCGGAACGCCGAACTATGCCGCACATGGCGGGTTCTGTTCGGTGAACATGGCTGCCGCCGGCATCTACACGATGGGCGGTGCGTTCTGGGAATTCGGTTCGCCGGACTGGGAGCGCACAAAGATGTTTATGATCTTTGGCGTCGCCGAGGATCACGATTCCAATCCGATCAAGCTGGGCCTTTCGCGCCTGAAAGAACGCGGCGCAAAAATCGTCGGCGTCAATCCGGTCCGCACCGGCTACAATGCGATTGCCGATGAATGG
>CALGNW010000077.1 GCA_937958345.1 uncultured Neomegalonema sp.
GACCCGTTCGACGCGCGAGCCAAGCTTGACATCCAGCTTTTGCGGAGTTTGGCAGCGACAACAGTTCGGATGCTGGACAATGTCATTGATTTGACCATCTATCCGACGAAGGCTCAGGCGACCGAAGCCAAAGCCAAACGGCGCATAGGAGTCGGTGTTACGGGTGCAGCGAATGCCCTGGCAATGGTTGGTGAAGTGTATGGCTCGCCCGAGGCGGCTGCGTTGCTTGAAATGTGGATGCGAGAATTGCAGCATGCCACGACCGAGGCATCGGTAAAGCTCGCGCAGGAGCGGGGAGCGTTTTTTGGTTTTTGTCCCGAACAGTACACGGCGTCCAGCCGCTGCCGAGCGTTGACGCCGGAGTTACAGCGGCGGATTCGCCGGCACGGTGTGCGGAATGCCCTGACAACCACTGTTGCACCGAACGGCTCCATCTCACTGCTGGCTGGCAATGTTTCGTCGGGGATCGAGCCTGCCTTCGCGCTTTCCTATACCCGCAAAGTGAAATTACCCGGCGGCGAAGACGTTACCGAAACTGTCGAAGATTACGCGCTTCAGCTGTACCGCGCGAAAGCGGGTTTCGACGCTGATCTACCGGCAGGTTTTGTCACGGCGATGACCCTGCAACCTGAAGACCACGTGGTGATGCAGGCGGCCGTTCAGCGTTGGGTCGAAAGCTCGATCTCAAAAACAGTGAACTGTCCGGCGAATATCGATTTCGACGATTTCAAAAATGTTTATTGGCAGGCGTATGAGGCCGGATGCAAGGGTTGCACAACGTACAGGCCGAATGACATTACGGGGGCCGTTTTGACGGCTACTGCAGATGAATCGACCCGCGGGCACACGCGGCGCCGTCGTCTTAAAAGTGCAATCGCAGCTGCCTGACCGGTATGTTGTCCGGCCAGGCGAAAGCTGTTTGCGTGCGACTTCGGACTTCCTACAGCGTTGAGCCTTTGACCCCCGACCTGATTAGACGCAGTGTCGGAGCAGTATGACATCTACCGTAGAAATCCCTCTCTGGCTTGCTGCCCTCGCGGGTGTCCTTGGCCTGCTCGGTTTGCTGGACCGGATCGTTGGTCCATCCCTGCGTTGGTTTTTCCGAAAGCGTGTAAATCGTGCGATTGACCGGCTGAACGAGCGTTTGGATCTGAAAATCCAGCCGTTCAAACTGACCAAACGAAAGGTTTTGATTGATCGCCTGGTTTTCGACCCAGAGGTAATGGCCGCAGTCGAAGCGCATGTCGACGAAGAGGGCGTGCCGCGCGAGGTTGCCGTTGAAAAGGTCGAGCGATACGCGCGGGAAACCGTTCCTGCATTTTCTGCATTTGCGTATTTCGGGTTCGGAATGCGTCTCTCGCGTTGGGTTTCGCAGGCGCTCTATCGGGTGCGCATCGGGGTTTACAACGACAAAGAGTTGAGTGCCATCGACCCGGAGGCGGCGGTTGTATTTGTTATGAACCACCGTTCAAACATCGACTACCTGTTGGTAACGTATCTGGCGTCTCAGCGGACATCACTCTCCTACGCCGTCGGTGAATGGGCAAATGTGTGGGGTTTGCGCCAAGTCATTCGCGCGATGGGAGCGTATTTCATTCGCAGAAAATCCCGCAATCCACTCTACCGCAAAGTGGTGGCCCGCTACATCAAAATGGCGGTTGAAGGAGGCGTGACGCAAGCGATGTTTCCCGAGGGCGGGCTGTCGCGCGACGGAAAGCTGCAGCCCGCCAAGCTGGGCCTTATCTCTTACATGTGCGAGGGGTTCGAGGCGGGCGTGTCGCGCGACATCGTCTTTGTACCCGTTGGCCTGAATTACGACCGAGTGATCGAAGACCGCATCTTGCTTGAGTCGATTGCCGAGGAGAAGCAGCCGCGATTTAATGCCGGTCCATTCTCCGCAATAAAGTTCGTTCTGCGCCTGATGTGGATGAAGGCGACGGGCCGACTTTATCGGTTCGGCTACGCTTGCGTCAGTTTTGGAACACCGCTGTCCTTGACCGACTATTCTGCGGGCGCTGATCTCGATGTCGAAGCACTGGGCGAGGTATTGATGGAGCGGGTGGGATCTGTCATTCCTGTTTTGCCTGTTTCACTGGTCGCGACCGTACTTCTGGAAACTGACCGGTCACTTTCACCGCTGGAACTCAAGGCGGAAACGGCAAAGCTGATTGCGCGTCTCAAGGCGGTTGGCGCGCACCTCCATGTTCCGCGAAATGACGATGACTATGCAGTTGATGTCGGTCTGCGCATGATGCGTATGCGCGGCTTGATGATCGAAGACGCGCAGGGTTTGCGCGCAAATGCCGATGAGGACCGTGTGTTGCGGTACTACGCCAACGCGATTGCACACATGACCTGAATCAAACCCGTTTGCGAGTTGCAATCCAAACGCCAAGACCGGCGAGTACCAGCCCTACCCAAGCGAGCGGCGGCATGATTTCTCCCAAGGCCAGCCAAGCAATCAACGCGGCGAGGGGTGGAACGAGAAAAAAGAGGGCGGAAACTTTTGCAACCTCGCCCGCGCGGATCATAGCCAGCAACAGTCCGACCGCGATGAGCGAATTTCCGACAACCAAATAGAACATTGCTGCCAAAAATTCAGGCGTCCAACTGACCGTTCCGTCCGGCAGCATCAGCATGATCGGAAGTACGCCGATCAGTCCGGCTCCGTATCCGATCAGGTTGGCTGTTACGGGGTGGTAAGACAGACCGAACCTTTTCTCCCAAATGCTGGCCAGTGTTATCCCGGCCAGTCCTAAAAAGGCGAGTGCGAGTCCGGCGACAGGCGGGGCTTCAATCTCCGAGCGCGCGATAATTACCGTTGCAGTTCCAGCAAGGCCCAGCGCGAGTCCAATCCAACCTGCCTTACCGGTGGTTTCACCGCTCCAGCGCATAGCCGCGAGTGCTACGATAATTGGCTGTATCGACATGATGAGCGCGGCAGTTCCGGCGGCTACACCATTGATAAAGGCAAGGTAAGTCATCCCGAAATAGACAGTTTGAATGAGGAAGCCTGTAAATGCGAGGTGACACCAACCCAATCGTGTTTCGGGCAGCGGTGGGCGCAACGTCACCAGCAGAACCGCCATAATCGCAACGACTGAACCGTATCGCAGTACCAGCACTGTCATCGGAGGCGCATATTGCAACGCAATTTTCGCCACCGTGTAGCCGCCGGACCAGAGCAATAAAAAGATGACAGGCGCAGCGATCAGCCACCACGGGCGGGAGGGTGGCATGAGACGAACCTCGCGGAGTCTGGTTTTACCGTTGCGCCCAACTGAGGGCATGCTTTTGGCGCGGCTGTCAAACATCGGGAAAGCTGATTTCGTTATGTAGACCGCTACTCCCATGTCTTTCGCGAAGATCGCGCTTCCCCAAATAGACTTCTTCTGACAACGATAGTTCCGAATAATTTGCCATCCGGAGCCTCGCCCATGACCATTCTTACAAAAGCAGCCATTGTCGGTGGTGGCGTCATTGGCGGCGGATGGGCTGCTCGGTTTGCGCTCAACGGCATAGACGTGGCCGTCTTTGACCCCGACCCCGAAGCGCCGCGTAAGATCGGCGAAGTCTACGCCAATGCCGAGCGCGCCTTGCGCACACTGTGCGTCGCGCCGCTGCCGACCCCCGGCACAATCACCTATGCCTCCAGCATCGCCGAGGCGGTCGAGGGCGCGCAATGGATTCAGGAAAGCGTATCCGAAGTGCTCGCGCTCAAACACAAAGTCTACGCCGAAATCCAAGCCGCCGCGCCGGATACGCTGCTCGGATCGTCTACTTCCGGCTTTAAGCCGTCCGAGTTGCAAGAGGGCGCGGCCAACCCCGGTTCGATCCTCGTAGCGCATCCGTTCAATCCGGTATATCTATTGCCGCTGGTCGAGTTAGTTCCGTCTAACGCGACTGCCCCCGAAACGCTTGCCTTTGCTCAGGCCGCGTTGCCACCCCTCGGCATGAAACCGCTGACCGTGCGCAAGGAAATCGACGCGCATATCGCGGACCGTTTTCTGGAGGCGGTGTGGCGCGAGGCACTGTGGCTCGTCAAAGACGGCATCGCGACGACCGAAGAAATTGACGACGCGATCCGCTTTGGCTTTGGCCTGCGCTGGGCGCAAATGGGCCTGTTCGAGACTTACCGTGTCGCGGGCGGCGAGGCGGGCATGAAGCACTTTATGGCGCAGTTCGGCCCGTGCCTGACGTTCCCGTGGACTAAGCTGATGGACGTGCCGGAATTTACCGACGAACTGGTTGACCTCATCGCGGGCCAGTCCGACACCCAGTCCGGCCACCATTCCATCCGAGAGCTAGAGCGCATCCGCGACGACAATCTCGTCGGGATTTTGCAGGCTTTGAAGGTGAAACCGTGGGGTGCGGGCGAGACTCTCGCCGCCTACGAGAAGCAGCTTCGCGAGGCATCTTTCGGCGGCGAGATCAAGCACGATTACAACATTCCTTTGTCGCTTCACAGCGCGCGCGTCTTGCCGGAATGGGTCGATTACAATGGCCACATGACCGAGTTCCGCTATCTGCATGTCTTCGGCGACGCCACCGATGCTTTCCTCACCCATATCGGAATGAACAGCGCATACATGGCGCGGGGCCGCTCAATCTACACAGTCGAAAGCCATATCCGCCACGTCCAAGAGGTCGCCGCAGGAAAGCCCTTGGCGCTCGAAACACAGCTTCTCGGTTATGATGAAAAGCGCGTGCGGCTCTGTCACATCATGCGCGGCGAAAACGGCGAAGTCCTCGCGACGGGCGAGCATATGATGCTGAGCGTGGACACGAAGGCTGGCAAGGCGTGCCAGTTGGAAGATCCGATTCCGGCGAAACTCGCGGCGATATGGGAAGGCCACCAATCCCTAGACGCTCCTGATTTCGCAGGCCGCGCCATCCGCGAAATATAGATTGCGTGCGGATGACCAACAGTCGCGCCCCAGATTTGGCGGATTTATCCTGAAGACTGACGGAAATTGCGGTTAAATCCGTTTAAGTTTAGATGTGCGATGGCGCTTCGCGTCACCGAAAAAGGATTAACTAATATGTTTCGCTCGCTTTTCCTTGCCGTCGTTCTGCTCGCTTCCCCAGCCTTGGCCGATGACAAAGGGCGCATAATAATGACCGGTACGGCCAGCGTAAGCGCCGTCCCCGATCAGGCCATTGTTACCGCAGGTGTGATGACGAGTGCCGATAGCGCACGGGCAGCCCTGTCCCAAAACACCAAGCTGATGAGTCAGGTCTTCGCCGCCCTCAAAGACATCGACGTCGGGGATCGTGATATCGCGACGTCGAACTTTAACATCTCGCCGAACTGGGAGCATGGTCCAAGCGGATCGCGCCAGAACGGCTATCAGGTTTCGAACCAAGTGACGGTGCGCCTTCGTGACGTCACCTTCGTTGGAGCCGCGCTGGATACGCTGGTGCGTGCCGGGGCCAATCAGGCCGGAGGCGTTCAGTTTATTGTTAAAGAGCGCGATACACTTCTTGATACCGCGCGCGCCGAAGCGGTGAAAAAGGCCAAAGCCCGCGCAACGCTCTATGCCGATGCCGCCGGAGTTAAGCTTGGGAATATTGTTGAGATTACCGAGGGTGGATCACGTGGAATGCCCCAGCCGATGTTTGCAGGCCGTGCCGCCTCGATGGAGGCCGCACCGATTGCCGCCGGTGAACAAGACCTTTCCGTCTCGGTGACGATCACTTGGAGTCTCGAAGGCTGACGAGCGGTTCGCCGTCTTCGAAATGGGGCTGATGCTTCAGTCCAGCTTCAGTTTCTTCGTATCGATCTGTGCGCCCGCGCGCATGAACAGTTCGAGCACTTCGTTGCTGAGGAAGCCTTCGCCGCGCGCCACCTGAGACAGGACAAAGGACGAGCCGGTGTTCACTTCAACAACGGTTGGCCCGTCCTTCGTGATGGTAATGTCCATCGACTGAAAGCCGACCGGAGCGTACAATCTGCCTGTCTCTTTGATTACATCGAGAATGTCCGACCACATTGGCAGGGTCTGCCCTATCAGTGCCTTGCTTGTGTCGGGGTGGTGCGTGATTTCTTCCTGTTCTGGCCCCATCCCGCGCACGACGCGACGGATCGTGCCGGTCTTTTCGTCCAGATCTGCAACCAGATTTCCATTGCGCCAAAAATTATCGGCAATGTTTGATCCGACGGGCAGCTTTAGCACTGTCAGCGGCGTGTGAACTTTGCCGGCTACAACAAAACTGATGGCGCGGATGGTGGCGATACGATCCCCGATCAGCGCGGAAACTTCGGGATGGTGCACCAGTTCGTCTTGCAGCAGATACGCTCCCGGCGCAGAGCGCAGTACATTAAAGAGGCCCACCGCGCTCGTCTCGCCGATGCCCGCGACGTTATAGCGTCCGTCGCCCAACGGCAGGATGCGCGTTGCACCTTCACTGCCCAATCCGCCATTCACTTTTGCAAAGGTCGGCTCGGTTCGTGCGGCCATGAACTCTGCAAAGCGGTTCGGATCGAGGATCAACGGCGTGCGGCCATAGTTACGAATCCCGCCACCGACGATAGCGAGAGTATTGGTCGTGCGAATCGACGCCTCGCGCAGCATTAATTCGGCAATCCACTTATCCTCTGTCGCGCCTTTCCAGTCGGGGTCAGAGCATTGATTGCACAGCGGCCAATGCCGACGTTCGGACAAAAAGCGCATTCGGGCGTCATTGTCCGGATACAGTTCGCGATCATAGAGCCGATAGTTGATATACTCGTCAAAGGTGAGTTTTCCCGGTCCACGCGCGATCTGCATGAAATCGCCAACCATTTTGAACGGATGAACTTTTGCAGCGGATGTCCCGGTTTTCAAAACATCCATCATGTTCACTTGGGCGCGGCGTGCGGACGTATCGTTGGTCCACAATGCACTGGCATCGGTCATGGCTAGGCCTCCGGTAAAAAGGTTTGGGAAACCATTCGGTAAAAAGGTAAAGAATCCGCTCATACCCACTGCGAAAACGAGCGTTGCACATGAATTTCGGTCTGACAGAAGAACAGGAGATGATTGTCTCCACGGTGCGGCGCTTTGTGGAGGAGGAAATCTATCCCCATGAAGACCTCGTGGATCGCACAGGCGAAGTTCCCGCCGAGATTGCCGCCGAGATCAAGCGCAAAACGATGGAGCTTGGCTTCTATGCTTGTAACTTTCCTGAAGAGGTCGGCGGCGCGGGCCTCTCGCATTTAGACTTTGCACTGGTAGAGCGTGAGTTGGGGCGCGGTTCAATGGCGCTCAATCACTTCTTTGGCCGCCCGCAAAACATCCTGATGGCGTGTGAAGGCGAGCAGCGCGAGAAATACCTCCTCCCCGCCGTGCGCGGCGAACGGATGGATGCGCTCGCAATGACAGAGCCGGACGCGGGCAGTGACGTGCGCGGTATGAAGTGCTTTGCCAAACGCGACGGCGGCGATTGGATCGTCAACGGCACGAAGCACTTTATCTCCGGCGCGGACCACGCTGATTTCATCATCGTCTTTATCGCGACGGGCGAGGACCAGACACCCAAAGGCCCGAAAAAACGCATCACTGCTTTCCTTGTGGATCGCGGAACACCGGGCTTCGAGATCGCGCCGGGTTATGAGAGCGTCAGCCATCGCGGCTACAAAAACATGATCCTGCGCTTTGACGACTGCCGCTTGCCCGACGCCCAAGTTCTCGGCGAGGTCGATGGCGGGTTCGAGGTCATGAACAC
>CALGNW010000078.1 GCA_937958345.1 uncultured Neomegalonema sp.
CTCGCTGGCCCGTGCGCGCTCGCGAAGGTTGTTATCGGCAAGGCGCAGAACAACTTCCATCAGCGTAACGCGCAGGGATTCGGCGGCACGAACCTGATCTTTCGTCCACGGTTCGCAGAATCCTGACAGCGCCTGCTGCCACGCCTCAAAGCTTTTGCGCGGGGTCAACCTCTCGCCGTACTCGCCTATCGTCACCGGTTTATCGGGGTCGCCCGCCCATGTGACGGTGCGGGCGACCTCGCTGCGGAAGAAGACGATATAATCGCGGGGATCGCGCGACACCGGAAGTGCCAGCAAACCGGCGGCGCGGTCGGCAAACGCTTCAGCGCCCTTTAATTTTCCGGCGAGATTGTCGGTCGCATAAACGCGGCTGGATGTGGCGGTGTTGAGAAACGGAACCAGTGTCCGGAACTCTTCTTCGGACGGCGTCGTTCCGATCGATTGAAATTCGCCTTCGATCCATCCGACCGCACCGTCAAACTGGATAACATCGCGCGCCGCTTCAGCGATCATTCCGAAGTTCTGGTGGACCGATGTGTCGATTGCGAGCTGGACCATGATCCGGTCATGCAGGATCTGACCGCTGATAAACGCCGCGCGCTCGGCCTCGTTTTCCTTACGCTCGAGCAGGTACGAGAAGAGATGCGCAAAAAGTTCGGAGGCGGTGCGGACCGGATAAGAGGGAACCAGCGGGGTTCTGCTGTGACAGGCAAACAGACCCCACAGCTTGCCGCCCTTGATAATCGAAACCGACATCGACCCCTGAACACCCATGTTGCGCAGGTATTCGAGGTGGATCGGAGACACGGCGCGCGTCGTGCTCATGCTGAGATCAAGCGGTTCGTCGTTGGGGTTGAGGGTCGGAATCACGTCAATGCCCGGGTCATTCACATCACCGATAACCCGGAGCAGATTACGCTGATAAAGCGCCCGCGCCTGTTTCGGAATATCGGATGCCGGATAGTTCAGGCCCAGAAACGGTTCGAGATCGGCGTTCAGCGCCTCGGCAATCACCTCGCCGTTATAATCGGCGTCAAACCGGTAGACCATGACCCGGTCATAGCCGGTCAGAGCCTTGATCTGCCGCGCGGCCAGCCGGCAGAGTTCGGGGATCGATTCTGCCGCCGTAACCCGTTCGATCATAGGCCGCACGAAACCGACAAGGTCAGAGGGTGCGTCGGCGGTAACCGCCTCTAATTCCATGATCAGCGCCGTGTCGGACCGGTGAACCGTGATATCAAACAGCGGGCCGTCGTCGTCTTCGTCGCTGAGCCGCCGGTTAAACAGACGCTCGACCGAATCCGGTCTTTCGAGCATCTGGAGCGCGCCGAGCAAATCATGGAGCAGCCTGCGCGACACCAGACCGGTCAGGGGACGGCCAATGATTTCGTTGGCCGGAATGCCGAAAACCGTTTCGATATTGGCCGAGGCGTGTTGCACCATCCTGTCCGAAGTCAGGGCGATAAGCGCCCCGAAATGCTGAATCCGTCCGGGGATGTGAATTTGTTCGCGTTCACAGTTTGTGAGGTCGGCCTTGCCGAAATACGCCGAACCGCCTGAATCATGCTGATTCACAAGAAACCTCCAACCCGCTCTCGCGGGCTCTGGTCAGGCTGATGCCGAAGAGTTCGAAGGTCCATTGCGCGCTTTCTATAATGGCGGCAGCATCCGGCGAGTTACTAGACGTCTCAGATAGCGCGTCCAGCACGCCCCGCCAATCGTTTTGCAAAAGATCGCTTTTCAGATAACAGGCCGAGGCCAGAACACGCGCGTCAGCCGAGCGCGACCAACGCTTCAGCAAAACCCGTTTTCCGAAATGTGAACCGGCCAGCACGTAATGCGCGCCGAGGGGATGCATCGCCGCCCTATGTTCTGTCGGAGCGGGGGCGGAGGGCTGCACCCTCAGACGCGACAGATCCCGCTCCAAAAGCTGTTGAACGGCCAGAATCGTCTTGGATAAGCCTCCCTGCGCCTGAAAGACTTTTGAAAGGGCGGCATAGGCATGGTGATGCGCGCGCAGAAATGTGGTGTATCCGGCGAAGGACGCCAGATCGAGCTGCCCGAAAGCATCATCAAGCCGACGATGGGTCGGGTCCGTCTGTGTTTTGATGGCGGTGCGCACTGAATCCATTCCGTATTTCCGTGCGCACGCTAAAACACCTGCACCCGCGCGGCAAGTCGCGCGGGCGGTAATTTTCGCGCGGCGCGTGCGGCCCTCGACAAGCCGCGGCCAGTCCGTCAGAAGATAGGATGCGGGAGGGCGTGCGATGAACTGTCGGTATTGTGGCGGTGTTTATGCCGTGACCGAGCGGACATGCGGCGGGTGCGGTGCGCCGAAAACGGCGGTCGAAACCTTTCTGGATGTTCCCGCCGCGCCGGGGCATTGGTCGCAGTCGATGATGGAGACGGTTCAGCGGATGGCCCTCATCTCGGCTGTTGTCGGAATCGTCGCCGGAGTGCTCGGGCTGGTCGGGTTGAAAACCTTCGGCGCGTTCATCGTCTTTTTCTGGATGATGGCGCTGGCGCCCATGGGTCTGACATTGGGCGCGTGGCAATCGAGCATCGGCAACCTGAGCGAGCGCGCCCGCAATTTTATTGTCGCCGGTTTCGTCTGGACCGGAATTTCCATCGGAATGATGCTCGTGATCGGGCTTTTGGCCGGTCTTTGAAGAGTTTTCAGCGGGTTTTGCAGAGTTTTCCCTGACGCATTCAGAGTTTTGCGCGGATTTTACGCGGGTTTTCCAATGTCTCGACAAGCGGGCGCTCTATGTGGTCCTGTCAGGGAATAACCTTGGGGAGGCTGCATGAGCGCGAATTTCGAGTCTATAGATGAGGTGCAGCGCCGTCTGGCAGAGGTCGATTACGTCTGCGGACGGGGCCTCGCGACGGTGGTTTTCCTCTCGCTCAAGCTGGGCAGGCCGATTTTTCTGGAGGGCGAAGCGGGCGTCGGGAAGACCGAAATAGCCAAAGCTATCAGTACGTTACTGGGCCGTAAGCTGATCCGTTTGCAGTGCTATGAGGGCCTCGATGCGGCATCCGCCGTGTACGAATGGAACTACGCCGCGCAGATGGTCGAAATCCGTATGGCCGAGGCGGCAGGGGTCGGTGACCGCGATGCGATTGCCGCCGATGTCTTCTCGGAAAAGCATTTGATTTCAAGACCTTTGCTGGAGGCAATGCGCCCTCAACCGGGCGGTGCGCCGGTTCTGCTGATCGATGAACTCGACCGCGCGGACGAACCGTTCGAGGCGTTTCTGCTGGAGGCCCTAAGCGAATTTCAGGTTACAATTCCGGAGGTTGG
>CALGNW010000079.1 GCA_937958345.1 uncultured Neomegalonema sp.
TTTGCCCATTTGATAAAATCGGCAACGATGAGAAAATAGCCCGGGAACCCCATCCCCTCGATCACGCCCAACTCAAAATCGAGCCGGTCGTCATACACTTTACGCTCCGCCGCCATCGGTTGCACGGCCAGCCGCGCGTCCAAACCGTCCCGTGCCTGACGGCGTAATTCCTCGACCTCGTCATCCGCAAACTTGGGCAGGATTTCCTTGCGTGTCAGGGGACGGTACGCACACCGCTGCGCAATCTCGACCGTCGCCTCAATCGCCTCGGGCAGGTCGTCAAACAGCGCCGCCATCTCGTCGCCGCTCTTGAAATAATGCTCCGGTGTCAGCTTTCTGCGGTCATCTTCGGTGACATACCGGCCATCGGCAATGCACAGCATCGCATCATGGGCACGGTACATTGAGCGGTCGGGAAAATGAACATTGTTGGTCGCGACAATGGGCTTGTCATTGTCATAGGCCCAGTCAATCAGAACCGCCTCGGTTGCCTCCTGATCCGGCGTCCGGCGCTGACCGTTCTGCGCATCACCATGCCGCTGGATTTCGACATAAAGGCTATTCGGAAATATCTCGGACAGTTCATTCAGATGCGCCCGCGCATTGTCCGGCTTGCCCTGCAAAATCATCCGCCCTGCGGGGCCGCCCGTGCCGCCGGTCAGACAGATGATACCATCCGACGCACCGCGCAATCCGGCCATCGACACATGCACAACCTCGTTCGATCCCGTCTCCATATAGGCGGCAGAAACCAGCCGCATCAGATTCATATAACCGGCTTCGGATTGTGCCAGCAGCACGATCTCCGCGGGGTCGGGTGCGCGTTCCATAATCGTCGCCGCCTCGGCATAGCGCAGCGATAACTGACAGCCGATAATCGGTTGAATGCCCTCCTTTTTCAGCGTCTCTGAAAACTCCAGCGCGCCGAACAGATTATTGGTGTCTGTAATTGCCAGCGCCGGAAAGCCGTTTTCCTCGCACATCCCGGGCAGCTTTTTGACCGAGATTGCGCCTTCCAATACCGAATAAGCGGTATGCGTGCGAAGATGGACAAATTGCGTCAAGACTGCCTCCGAGTCGGGTTGCGTCAAACCTATCCGAACGGCACATCACCGCCAATGCCGGAACGACCGGGAGAGAGCGCCGCGATGATATTCCCGGCAATCGCCGGCTTGGTCCCGACGATCATATCTGCCGACAATTGCGCGAGGGCGGGCGATGTCTGAATTCCGTATCCGCCTTGTCCGGCAAGCCAGAAAAAGCCCTGCGCATCGGGAGCGAACCCGACAACCGGTGTCCGATCCGCGACAAAGCTCCGCAACCCCGCCCAGCTTCGCTCGACCCGTTTGACAGGATAAGTCGTTGCCCGCTCGAAACGGTCCAACCCCTCGGCCAGCACCATATCATCGGGAAAGGCGTCATGCGGAACGACCGGTTCCTCGTCGGCAGGTGATACCAACAGCTTGCCGCTTTGCGGCTTGCAATACCATGTCTCGTGGATTGATCCGACTACCGGCCAGTGTTCGAAACCCTCAACATCCGGTGCGGGCAGTATCGCTGCCGAACGCCGCATCGGAATCAGCCCGACCGTTCGGACCCCTGCCAAACCTGCCACTTCATCGGCCCAAGCACCGGCGGCGTTAACAATCACCGGCGCCTCATAGGCCGTGTCACCCGTTTCGACACGCCAAGCCTTGCCGCGCGTGATTGCCGTAATCTTTGCGCCTGTCACGACGCGCCCGTCGCCGCCGCGCATCAAACGCAGATACCCCTGCAGCAGCGCATCAACATCAATATCCCGAGCACCAGCCTCGTATAACGCGCCCGCAATCTGATCTTCGCGCAGGATCGGAACCAGCGCCCTTGCCTGCGCCGCGTTCAATCGCTCCAGACCCTTGCCCTCTGCCTGTGCGCTTTCGAGCAGGCCAAGCTCCGCCTCGGCCGCGATGCTCAGTTCGCCGCGCGGCGTCAACAAAGGTGCATCCGACAACTCGTGACTTTCGTACACACCTGCACTGGCGGCGGTTAAAGCCTTCAGCGTCGCATTCCCGTAATTCTCGATATAGACGGCAGCGGAACGGCCCGTCGAATGCGTGCCCGTCGCCGCCTCGCGCTCCAGCACAATGACTTTGCCATGCGAGGCAAGCCGCGCCGCCGCGCCGATCCCCGCGATCCCGCCACCGATTACGATTACGTCTGCTGTCGTCACGGTCATGCTCTACTCTCACGCAGGGTCAGGATTGACTTTCACCTGTATAATGCAAACTGAGGGGCCTGCGCAGACAGAATGGTGACTTTCAATGTATCCGCTTATCCGACTGATCGACGTCATGGTGCGGGCCCGCCGGCGCCCGCCGCTGACCCCGAGCGAATCCAGCGTCCTGCGCATGACCGTCTGGCCGTGGGATTGCGACACGTTTGGCGAAGTAAACAATGGCCGCCATCTGACCTTATTTGACTTGGGTCGGTTTGATTATGGCGCGCGCACCGGCCTGATGAAGGTGCTAAAGAAAAAGAAATGGGGGCTTGTCGTCGCCGGGTCGACAATCCGCTATCGCCGTCGCCTGACGCCGTTTCAGCGATACACGATGCACACGCATCTCGTCGCCCGCGATGATAAATGGTTCTACTTCGTCCAAAGCACAGAACATAAGGGTGTGATCTGTTCCTCGGCCCTTCTCAGAACGGGCGTCACCTCGAAAGGACGCGTTGTTCAGACTCAGGATGTTGCCGTCGAGTTGGGCTATACTGATTGGAAACCAACGATACCTGCTTGGGTACAAGGCTGGATCGACAGCGACGCACAGCGGCCATGGCCACCAGAAGAGGTCGAGCTTTAGCTCTCCTCGCGCTCGTGCCCGTCCAGATCGCGCGCCGCCTTGCCCCGCCGCGCATCCGCCAACGTGCGGTCACCGCCGCTAATCCCGTGCAGCGCGGCGTTCGCGTCACCGGCATCGGCCTTGTCCTCGCGGGCCTTACGCTTGCGCGCCTGACGCAGGTTGATGACCTTACCCGTCAACTCAAATTCTTCTTGAAATAGGCGCGTTCAAACCCGTCTTCCTCGGCGCGGAATAATTCGATGTATCCCAAGCGTTGATAGAACGCGATTGCGCCGGTCATGGCGACATTCGTGTATAGATCGATCGTCTCAAAACCCTGCGCCGTCGCGCGCTTTTCGGCATCTTCAATCAACTTCCTGCCTTCGCCGCGGCCTTGCAACGCAGGCGAGACAGCAAGGTTTTCGACGTGCCACCCGGTTCCCTTGGGATAGGACACGCAATAGCCCTTCACGCCGTCTGACGAGATTGAAACCTCGACCAGTCCCTTGTCGATCAGGGCCGCAAAGTCGGCGACCATCGGCGCGGGCCGTTTGCCGATTTCATCGACAAACGGCCTGAATGCCTGTTCGGCAATCCGTTGAACGGATTTCAGGTCTCCGACAACGGCTTCGCGGATCATTTCGGGCCCAGCATATCTTTGGGTTGGACGACCCGATCAAACGTCGCCTCGTCGACAAACCCCAGCCGCACGGCCTCTTCTTTCAGCGTCGTCTTATTTTTATGCGCTGTCTTCGCGACCTTGGTGGCGTTGTCATACCCGATTTCGGGCGCAAGAGCCGTAACCAGCATCAGGCTTTCCCACATTAGTTTCGAGATCCGCTCTTCGTCGGCCTGCAAATCAGTGATGCAATTATCAGTGAATGCCTGCGCGGCATCGCCAAGCAACTGCATGGATTGCAACAGATTGTAGACCATCATCGGCTTATAGACATTCAGCTCGAAATGCCCCTGCGAGCCTGCAAAACCAATCGCCGCGTCATTGCCCATCACCTGCGCACAAACCTGAGTCAGCGCCTCGCATTGGGTGGGGTTTACCTTGCCGGGCATGATCGAGCTGCCGGGTTCGTTCTCGGGCAAAATCAACTCACCCAAACCGCATCGCGGACCGGACCCGAGCAACCGGACGTCATTGGCAATTTTGAACAAACCCGCCGCAACGGTCTTCAGCGCGCCTGACATTTCAACAATCGCGTCATGCGCTGCCAAAGCTTCGAACTTGTTGGGTGCGGTCTTGAAAGGCAGGCCCGTGATCTTTGCGGCATGGGCGGCAAACGCTTTGTCAAAGCCCTTTTTGGTGTTCAGTCCCGTGCCGACGGCTGTTCCACCCTGAGCCAGCGGATAGATGTTCTTCAGTGCCGTATTTATCCTCGCAATCCCCTGCTTGACCTGAAAGTCATATCCGCCGAACTCCTGTCCCAAGGTCATCGGCGTCGCATCCTGAGTGTGCGTTCTGCCGATTTTGATAATCTTGGCGAAGGCTTTTTCTTTTGCCGCCAACGCCTTGTGCAACGCCTCCAGCCCCGGCAAAGTCACATCACGCGCCATCATAGCCGTTCCGATATGCATGGCCGTCGGAAACGTATCATTGGACGATTGCGACATATTCACATGGTCGTTGGGATGAACAGGATCTTTCGATCCGATGACACCGCCCAGAATCTCGATGGCACGGTTCGCGATGACCTCGTTCGCGTTCATATTAGACTGCGTGCCCGACCCTGTTTGCCAGACGACCAGCGGAAAGTTATCGTCCAGCTTGCCCTTGATAACCTCGTCCGCCGCCTTGACGATGGCTTTGCCCAGCTTTTTGTTCAGCTTGCCCTGATCCATGTTCGTCTCGGCAGCAGCGCGTTTAATCACACCCAGCGCACGCACAATCGCAACGGGCTGTTTTTCCCAACCAATGGGAAAGTTAATTATCGAACGCTGGGTCTGCGCACCCCAATACTTGTCGGATGGCACTTTGAGGGGGCCGAAGGAATCGGATTCTGTGCGCGTATCGGTCATGGGGTGTCTTTCATCTAGCCAGAGTTTGACGGCTTATACGACGTGATGGTTAACGGCTGCTAGCTGAAATACATCGCACTCGGCCAATCGCTGAAATTACGCGACAAGTCTCAATGGCCGCATCCGCCGTAGCTATTTTTTGCGGAACGCATCCAGACTAACGACCGTCGCCTCTCCCGAGGGTGGTTTCTCTGCAGTTTTTGCATCGGTTTTTTCAACAGGCGCATCGCTCATTTCGGAAACAACACCGCCGGCAACCTCAATCTCCTGATCCAAACCGCCGGGAGGGATGTCGAGTTGGAAGTTAACACTCGGGTCGGCAAAGGTTTTTACCGACGCAAAAGGCACAACCAGTATCACCGAGCGGTTACTGAAACTCAGCCCGATTGAAAATCGGTCGGGCATGACCGCCAAATCCCAGAACTCGTGCTGAACCACGATTGTCATTTCATCGGGGTACTGCTCTTGCAGCCAGTCGGGAATGACAACGCCGCGCACATTTGTGCGGAACGTGATGTAAAAATGCTGATCCTGAACAAGGCCATGCTCGGCGGCGTGAGACAACGAGTCCGCCATCACCCCTCGGAGGGCCTTACGGGTCAGATCCAGATAATCAATGGGCTCAATCGACATCACGCACTCTCTACCATCCGACACCGACAATAGCGGAAAATCGCTGATAAAAAAGTGATTTATGCACGATGCACAACTCTCAGTCCGATAAGTGCAGAGAGAAGGAAAAGTGGAGGCTTCTGTTGCCAGGTGCCTCCGGACCCCGCTCTAACCGGCTAGGGCTAGAGACTAAGTTCCAGTATTAGGCACTGCTTACGCAGCGACTGCTACCGGAGCACTATTGTCATTTGCAATTGTGCGAACGGCCCGATAACGGCGGAACCATGCCGAGTAAAAGCTAACGCCTTTCAACGTCCGTCGATCCTATTTCGACCCCATCCGCCCTCAAATGAAGGGAGTGTTGGTGGAG
>CALGNW010000080.1 GCA_937958345.1 uncultured Neomegalonema sp.
CCGCTGATTATTTCCGGTCCGGCTGAAGATTCCAGCGAACTTTACATGGCCATCGACAAGCTGATTCCGCAGCTGACCGAGGAACATTACGAGGTGGATGAGAAGCAGCGGTCCTCGACATTGACCGAGGAGGGCAACGAAGCCGCCGAACAACTGTTGCGCGATATGGGCGTTTTGCAGCCGGATGCCTCGCTGTACGATCCTGAAAACGTCTCGATTGTCCACCACGTCAATCAAGCACTGCGCGCGCATAAAATGTTCCTGCGCGACAAGGACTACATGCTCAAAGACAATCGCGTGATGCTGATTGATGAGTTCACGGGCCGCGCGATGGATGGCCGCCGTTTGTCAGAGGGCTTGCATCAGGCGATTGAGGCGAAAGAGGGTGTGCAGATCATGCCCGAGAACACAACGCTCGCGTCAATCACGTACCAGAACTACTTCCGCCTCTACGATAAACTGGCCGGTATGACGGGTACGGCATTGACCGAAGCCGAAGAGTTTGCCGAAATTTACGGCCTCGAAGTTATTGAAATCCCGACCAACGTACCAATCGCTCGCGAAGACGTGGATGACGAGGTTTATCGCACAACCCGCGAGAAATATGACGCAATCGTCGAAGAAATTGAATCCGCGCGCGCAAAGGGACAGCCGATTCTGGTGGGTACGACGTCTATCGAGAAGTCGGAATTCCTCGCCAAGGCTTTGATCGACAAAGGGTTTAAGCTCAAGGATACGTCTGATCTGAACGCCTTTGAACCGCTTTATGACGGTGATCAGGGGACGCCGGAGGAGCGTGTCTTCGCGGTTCTCAACGCCCGCTATCACGAACAGGAGGCGGCAATCGTCGCGCAAGCAGGTGTTCCCGGTGCGATCACGATTGCAACGAACATGGCGGGCCGCGGTACGGACATTAAGCTGGGCGGTAACGCCGAAATGCGTATCCAGCATGAGATGGGCGACAATACCGATCCTGCAAAAGTTGCCGAAATCCGCGATGCGGTTGCCAAGCTCGAAATGCGGGCAAAGGCGGCAGGCGGTCTTTATGTTCTGGCAACCGAGCGTCACGAAAGCCGCCGCATCGACAACCAGCTGCGGGGCCGTTCAGGCCGACAGGGTGATCCGGGCAAATCAAAGTTCTTCCTGTCGCTGGAAGATGATCTGATGCGGATTTTCGGCTCGGAACGCATGGATAAAATGCTCCAGCGCCTTGGCCTTCAAGAGGGCGAGTCAATCGTTCACTCGTGGGTCAACAAGGCCATCGAACGGGCGCAGGGCAAGGTTGAGGCGCGCAACTTTGACATCCGCAAGAACGTCCTAAAATACGATGACGTAATGAACGATCAGCGAAAGGCGATCTTCGAACAGCGTCTTGAAGTGATGGAGGCGGAAAACGTCGAGGAAACCGCCCGCGATATGCGCCACGCCCTGATTGACGACCTGGTCGCCGAGCATATCCCCGCGCGATCCTATGCCGAGCAGTGGAATACCGAGGGCCTGACGCAAGAATTGGGGACCGTCTTCGGTCGGGGCTTCCCAATCGCGGAATGGGCCGAGGAAGAGGGCGTTGCCGACGAAGAAATTCGCGAACGCCTCTACGAGATGGGCGATCAGGTCGCCGCGGAGAAAACCGAGATTATCGGTGAGGACCGCATGCGGGCGGCTGAAAAAGAACTGATCCTGCGTGCGATTGATGATGAATGGCGTGCGCACCTTTTGCGGATGGAGCATCTGCGTCAGGTGGTCGGCCTGCGCGGCTATGCGCAAAAGGACCCTCTGAACGAGTACAAGACCGAAGCCTTCACGATGTTTGACGGCTTGCTCACCCGCCTGCGCGGTGCGGTAACGCAACGTCTCATGCGGATTGACGAGGCAATGGAAAATCAGCGCCGCCAGTTCCTGATGATGTTCCTGCAATCCGACGAGGGCCGTCAGGCCGTTGAAAAAGCCGTTGTAGAGTCAGGTGTTAATCCCGGAAGCGGCGACGCCGAAGTGACCGTCGAGACGCCCTTCGGACCCGCCACAATACGCCTGACCAACCAGCCGAACTCCGAGCAGGGTCAGGGCGCCGCTTAAGACACGGCGTGGACGGGACGATAGAATTGTTTGCGTCCGTGGGCGCGGCTGATACGCAAGACCGGTGATGGAAAATTACCAGTCTTGCGTTTTGGTCACCGGCGGCGCGCAGCGTTTAGGGCGGGCGATTGCGCTTCGTTTTGCAGCGGCAGGCCACGATATCGCGATTCACTACCGCACATCCGAGCCGGATGCGCGCGCGCTGCGTGAACAGATCATTGCGTTGGGGCGCAAGGCCGAGATTTATCAGGCAGATCTTTCGGATGCGGAACAGACGGACGGATTGATCCCCGCTGTACTTGCCGATTTTGGTGTTATCACCGGTCTCGTCAATTCTGCTTCGGTATTTGACCGAGACCGGTTCGGGGCACTGACCCGCACATCGCTGCATGCGCAGGCTCGTGTGAATGCCGAGGCGCCGTTGTTTTTGACTCAGACATTCTGGAATTTGACCGATGGCCCCGGATGGGTGCTGAATCTGATTGACTCCAAGATCAACCAGATCACCCCCGCGTTTGCGTCTTACACGCTGTCGAAGCTCGCGCTGGAGGATATCACCCGTATGACCGCGCGGGCCTGCGCGCCTAAACTGCGGGTCAACGCCATCGCGCCCGGCCTTGTGCTGCGCTCGGGCAATCAGACCGATTCTGATTTCGAGCGGGTGCATGACGAAAATCCGATGCGGCGGGGTCCAACGCCGGACGATATCGCAGAGATGGCCTTGACCCTCGCGAATGCGCCGTCGACCACCGGTCAGATCATCACGGTAGACGGCGGTTTATCATTCTATTCGCCAAAATCTGCGGGGATGCTGTGAGTCAAAAAACCATCGTTCGCGTTGATCGGCTCAGCGTTCCGCTGTCAATCGGCGTGCTTGATCACGAGCGCCGTGCGCAGCAGACGGTCGTGATTTCGATTGATATGCAGGTGAATATTCCGGACCGGCCGAGCGAGGAGGGGCAGGACTACGTTTCCTATGCTCCTATCGTTGAATATCTTATCGCATTGTCGAACGGCGGAAGGCACATAGATCTTGTTGAAGAACTTGCGGACGAGATTTTTGATGTTTTGTTCAGCGATATTCGCGTTGAGCGTGTAAGCGTCAGTGTCATTAAGCCTGAGATATTTTCTCAGGCTGCCGGAGTCGGTGTCGTTATCGAGCGGGACAACCCTGCAATCTCGATGAAATAGCGTAAAGGCACTGAAAAGCGTCGGTTTTTCCCGCCGATTTGTGTTCTCCCGTGCCAGCCTGCTAGGATAACGGAGTTCGCAACGACAATAAGTTTCAGGGAGAGACAATGTCTGACGACAAGCAACTGATGGAAAACATCCTCGCAGACCCGACGGCCACACGCCGTGATTTTATGGTGGGTGCAATGGCGCTGGGCCTGACAGCGACCGCTGCGTCCGCACTATGGTCGGGTCGCGCGCACGCTGCGACACCAAAAAAGGGCGGCCACATGGTGGCGGGCCTAAACGACTCGAACACAATCGATTCACTCGATTCCGCCACGTACAATGCGACGACAATGATTGCCGTCAGTCGCGCGTTCCGTGACAGCCTTGTTGAAGTTGGCCAGGACAACTCTGCTTCGCCGGGTCTTGCGGAAAGCTGGGAAGCCAGCGACGACGCAACGGAATGGCGCTTTAAGTTGCGCTCGGGCGTAGAATTCTCCAACGGCAAGAGCCTGACCACAGAAGACGTTATCAACTCGATTAACACCCACCGCGGCGAAGACTCCAAGTCCGGCGCAAAGGGTGTTTTCGAGGCGATTGATGATGTCACCGCTGACGGCAAAGATACCGTAGTCGTCAAGCTGGCGGCGGGTAACGCCGACTTCCCGTTCCTGCTCACCGACTATCACCTGACAATCGTGCCGTCAGTTGACGGCAAGGCCGATGTGCTGTCGACGCATGGTACGGGCACATACCTGCTGAAGGACTTCGAACCGGGCATTCGTGCGACGTTCGAGAAAAACCCGAACGCTTGGCAGGGTGATGAATTCGGCCATGTCGATAGCGCCGAGCTGGTCACGATCCTCGATGATACCGCGCGCGTGAACGCGCTTGTCACGGGTGAAGTAGACATCATCAACCGTCCTGCGCTGAAAACGATCAACCGCCTGAAGCGCAAGCCGGGTGTGAACATCATTGATGTGGAATCGAACCTTGCGTTCACCCATCCGATGCGGATGGAGGGCGCTCCTTACGACAATTACGACTTCCGCATGGCGCTGAAACTGGCCACCAACCGTGAGGCTTTCGTTGAGAAGGTTCTTTACGGTTATGGTAAAGTCGGGAACGATCAGCCGCTGGGTCCGAAGTTTGCCAGCTATGACCCTGACCTGAAGGTCGAGATGGACCTGGACAAGGCGAAGTTCCACCTCAAGAAATCCGGCGTTGGCGACACCGCGATCAAGTACCGTTTCGCTGATACGGCGTACGGCGGTGCGGGCGATGCAGCCGAGCTGTTCCTTGAAGACTGGCAGGCCGCCGGCATCAATGTCGAATTGGTCCGCGAGCCGAAAGACGGTTACTGGTCCAATGTCTGGAACGTAAAACCATTCTGCGCGTGTTACTGGGGACCCCGTCCTGTCGAGGACATGATCCTTTCCATCGCCTATATCGGCGGCGCACCTTGGAACGACAGCAATGTCGACATCGCGACGGTCAACGCACTGGTCGCGGCATGCCGTGCCGAACTGGATCAGGACAAGCGCAAGGATATGTACCAGACGGTTCAGCATATCCTCTCGGATCGCGGGGGCACGATTATCCCTGCATTCGGTAAGGATGTTGCGGCAACCAGCGACAAAATCGGCATCGGACCCGAAATCGGTGGCGGCTGGGAAATGGACGGCGGTCACTTCATCAAGCGTTGGTGGATGGCGTAAGCCTGAACCAAGCGGATTGAGAGCGGTCTGCGAATTGCGGGCCGCCTAAAACTGAAAACAGAACCCGTCCGGAGCAATCCGGGCGGGTTTTGTGTGTTCTTGATGCTGAAATTTCACGAAAAAACCCCGCCCGATGGGCGAGGTTTTCTCAGAAGGAAATGACGCTTAGGAGCGTTGCATCTCCTGATCGTTCAGTAGCTGAGTATTACTGGAACGCTGGGAACGACGAAAGCATTGCGAGCGGATACTCGTTGCCGTCAGCCTGACAGGTTTTCGTTCCGCTTTCTTCACCGGGCCACTCGCCGATCGATCCACCTTTGCTCAAGCAAAGGTTCATCATTGCATCGTCGCCCGATGCATCAGCTGCCATTGCGTCGCCGGCCGGAGCGGCAGGCGGTGGGTTATACGTAACCGGTTGGGTTTCGACGGCTTCTTTTGCCATCGCGTCATCTTTCATCATCATCGAGTCGCCACTGGTACAACCGGCCAGCGCGAAAAGTGCAACCGCAGCGGATGCGAGCAATACGTTTTTCATCTGAGTTCCTCCTGAATTACAAGGTTCGTCTCGTCAGTTAACGAGCGCCCCCAACCCTTATTCCCTCTGAATTCATTCGGACGTCAATGCCGTATGTCATTTGACGCTGTCTTGCCGTAAACAAATCAGTAAACCTGACGCCAATTCGTCACATTTTAACTGGTACGGCGGTGGTTTTAGTCGCCTGCTAGTGACAACAACCTTTGCCAAGCGCCTTTAAGCGCCAATAATTATAGGGTAATGGCGTCAGCCAGCCGACCAAAAGCATGATTGGCACGACCCACCAGGTCAGCTTTGCGCCGCCGGTAAGTACCCAATCCACCAAATTCATCGCCGCTTCCATCGAGATCATGGAGATCATCGACATTCCGATTGCCGTCCGAAAGGCGGCGCGCAGCACCATCTGGCGGGACAGGATAAGTGTCTCAAGTGCAATGGACGTCAGCAAGCCGTTGAAAATCGCCAACGACATAATCGCCCAAGTCGGCCAAGGGATTCCGCTGAGCTGAAAATACAGGATCGTGCCAAAATCGCCGATCGAGCACCCGAGCAAGCACCAGCTCGTGTTTACGCCGGCCTGCCGCCAAACCGGCTTGTCGTGCCAGTCAATACTTGGCTTCGGCTCTGCTGTGATGCTCATGGACCATTCTCCCTGTCGTGTATTTATGGTATAAAGTTTCCAGTGAGGGGAGACTCAAGATGAATATTGGTGAGGCTGCGAAGCGTGCGAAACTTCCTGTAAAAACAGTCCGTTATTATGCGGAAATCGGCCTCGTTAGCCCCAATGGGCGCAGTGCGAGCGGGTATCGCGAATATGATGAAATCGCGATCCGCAAACTGAAATTCGTTGCGCGCTCCCGGTCGTTCGGGTTTGGGATTCCGGCGTGTCGCGAGCTTTTATCACTTTTTGAAGATCGCTCCCGCGAAAGTGCCGATGTCAAAAATATTGCCAAGGCGCGCATTGCCGAACTGGATGAAAAGCTGCTCGAATTGCGGCTGTTGCGCGACGAGCTGTCTCATCTGGCGGATAGTTGCGCGGGAAATGCGCGGCCCGATTGCCCGATAATTGATGGTCTGGCCGGATAATCCTTAAACGAGTCTCGACGTTGCGACGCCGCATCGCCATATAGACCCCAAAGCAACGTATAGGAGCGCATGTCATGTTCGGACTGTTCAAACCCTCTGAAGTTCCGAGCGCCGAGAATGCGCTGGCCGGTCGCGCCGAGGCAATCCCGACTGCGGAAACTCATGCCGTTCTCGGAACGCCACTCAAACCGCCTTTTCCCGACGGGATTGAAACAATCCTTTTCGGGTTCGGGTGTTTTTGGGGGGCGGAACGGCGGATGTGGGACGTGCCCGGTGTTTATACAACGGCGGTCGGGTATTCCGCAGGATCGACTCCAAACCCCACTTACAAGGAAGTGTGCACCGGGCGTACCGGCCATAACGAGGTTGTGCTGGTTGCCTACGATCCGAACGAAGTCAGCGTCGATACGCTGCTAAAGGTGTTTTGGGAGGCCCACGATCCGACCCAAGGCATGCGCCAGGGCAATGATGTGGGAACGCAATACCGCTCGGGTATTTATGTGACGAACGAACGTCAGCGCGCTGCTGCGATTACGACGCGGGACGCTGTGGGCAAACAACTTTCCGCGAAGGGTTACCCTGCGATCACGACAGAGATCATTGATGCGCCGGAATTTTATTACGCCGAGGACTATCACCAGCAATACCTCGAAAAAAATCCCGGCGGGTATTGCGGGTTGCGGGGAACAGGCGTGACCTGTCCCGTCGGTGCATCCGTATGAGCGGTGACGCGGGCGAAATTCACACGATTTTTGCGACGGTGAAAAGTGAGAGCAGGGCACAGGCACTGGCCGATGCGATCGAAAATATGGAACCGGAACCTGCGGGTGTCGGGTGTTTCGAGGTCGATGAGGATAACGACGTTTGGGAGGTCGCCGGATACTTTAGCGGCAACCCGAGCGGTATCTCTCTGACGTTGCTGGAAATGGCCTTTTCGGAGGCAAAGTTCGTTGTTTCCAAAGTGCCACCTGAGGACTGGGTTGCAAAGGTGCGGCGGGAGCTGACGCCGGTGCGCGCCGGGCGCTTTACACTGCACGGCGGGCATGATCTCGGTGATGCACCGCCCTCTGCTATCCGCTTGCAGATCGAGGCGGCCATGGCGTTCGGGACGGGGCATCACGGGACGACGCGGGGCTGTCTGATCGCGATGGATACGCTTGCACGTCAGGGGTTGTCGGCCCGCAAAGTATTGGACCTTGGAACCGGAACCGGCGCGCTGGCGATGGGGGCGGCAAAGCTGTGGAAGGCGCAATGTATCGCAACCGACATCGATGAGGTTGCTGTTGCCACCGCACGGGAGAACGTGCGCTTTAACGGAACGGCGTCGATGATTCAGGTCTTTGAGGCGGGCAGGGCGACCGGACCGGAAGTGCTGCGTTACGCGCCATATGATCTGGTTTTTGCCAATATTCTTGCTGCCCCGCTTAAGCGCCTGGCCCCGCAGATTTCGGCAGTTGTCGAACCGGGCAGCGCGATCGTCCTGTCAGGATTGCTCCACCGTCAGGCTCCGGGTGTTGCGCAGGTTTTTGCGGGCTGGGGTATGAATGTGAAGCAGCGGATACGTCTGGGAGAATGGACGACGTTGCGTCTGGAACGGATTAGCAAACTGGGCGATCGTCAGGGGTAAAGTTCGCTGATTAAGCGGGGAATTTGCTTTTTGACTTTGAAAAAGCCCGCTGTTGCCAAAGGCCAGACCGCTGCGTCCCAATCGCGGCGAACTTCAGTCAGGGCTATCCCCGCGTCCGTTAGCGCGGGGGCGGCGCGATCAAGCCAATCCCGCGTCGGTCCGATTGGAACATAGGCCGTCGCGATCTGCGTTACGCCGGATCCCGTCGCCCAATTCACCAAACTTGCGGGATCGTCGGCATTCAAGGGTTCTGCATGTGGCAGGCCCGCGCTTTTCGCCCGCGCTGCGGCGTCTGACAAGGCGGCGGTATCGAACTCGGTGACGGCATCGTCGGCGTTCGGTGGGCTGATTTGAAGGGTTGCCGCATTTTGCACCTCTTGTGTCGTCAGGCCGAGCGTTTCCGGCAGGCAGTCCTCAAGCGTTATCAGAAGACCGGTTGGCCTTGCCGGATCTGGTAAGGACGGTGTGCGTAGCGGTAGGGCCTCTCCGTAGGCAAAACTCTCCGTCAGTGGTTCGGGGTCTTCGGCGAGATCCTGCCCTGCCGGAGTGAAGCGCCCATTGGTGAACTTGGCGATGTTCCATGGCGCGGCTGCGTAGTTTTTGCCGCGTGTGTGAAGACCTGCCACCCAACGCCAGCTGAGGGTATTTGAGGCGGGATCACCGTCTAGCAGATGTCTCAGAAAGAAGTCGGCGCCCAGAACCCAAGGCAGTCGCAACGTAAATATCCAGATGGAGGCGAACCACATGCGCGCGTGGTTATGCAGATAGTTCGTCTCGACCAACTCTTGCGCCCATGCGTCAAAGCACGCGATTCCCGTCTCGCCGGATTGCGCGGATCGGACCGCGCGCATGTTCGGAAACTGCTTGGATTGCGCAGCGATCTCGTTTTTGTACGCCGTCCACACTGAAGGGCGTCGTTCCAGCCAGCCCTTGAAGTAGGTGCGCCAGAAGACTTCCTGTACGAATTTTTCAGACCCTTCCAGCGTGTGCACGCGCATCGCCTCGGCGATCACTTCGAACTCGCTGACCAGCCGCCGCCTGAGGTAGGGAGAAAGGACCGACGTATTCGATCTGTCGTCAGGGCCGAAATCCGTGTTGCGTTGTGCCGCATAATGCCGACCCATCGAGCCGGAAAACGCGGAAACCCGTGCCAATCCGGCATCCCGTGACGGTGTCCAAACAAGAGGGTTTTCTTTGCTCACAACCGCCGAACTAGGCTTTGCCGCCGCCTTCGCCAGCGCAAACAGAAAATATTTGAAACTCCGCTTGCTACTCGCGATTACTGGGGGTAAGACACGGCCTCTTGTCGCGGGGTGGAGCAGCCCGGTAGCTCGTCAGGCTCATAACCTGAAGGTCGTAGGTTCAAATCCTACCCCCGCAACCAAGAACCTCTTTCGCAGGTCGAAAGATCATTGATCCCAAGAAAATTAATTTTCGATCTGCTTCGCACAGCCTTCCGGTTGCGCGGCGACCGTTTTCACGGTCGCCCACACTTTCATCAGTAATCCAGCTTCCAGCTTGCGCTGGCCTCGGCTTCATCTGCGCCGAATTGCCCTTCCAACTCGATGTTGTCGAACACTTCGATTTCTACGAAGGCCGATGTCCCGCCCGTTTCCAGATTTTGCTTCGCACCGACAAAGACGTTCTCGGTCAGGTATTTCCCGGTCGCGATGCTGGTCCCATCGCCGTCACCGCCCTCAACGCGCAACACATCGACGCCAAGCGCGCCGCGCACGCTGTCGAGTGCGCCTGCCTTACCCGACAGCAATGTTGCGACGCCGGCAGCGAGTTGTGCGGCCTCTAATCCGCTCAGCGATTGCTTCGAGCGTCCGAACAACAGACGCGGAAGGACCTCGTCGGGCGGGAGGGCCGGAATCGAGCCGAACTCGAGTTCGATGTCCGAGGCAGGGCCGGTTATATCGAGCCAGCCGGTGATATCATTCGACGCGCGCTGTAGCCGGACCTTGATGAACGGATCGAGCGGGCCGTTAAAGCGGACTTCGCCGATGGCCAATTCGAACTGACGTCCGAGCAGATCAAGCCAGCCGCGTCGTCGCTCTATCATGCCGTTTACGCGCGGGTCACTGGCGTACCCGGTTGCGCGGATGTTGCCGCCCCACTCGGAATCAAGG
>CALGNW010000081.1 GCA_937958345.1 uncultured Neomegalonema sp.
ACGGGCTTTCGTGTCACGGTCACGGGCCTCGCGCCAAAGGCCGCGCATTTCGCGGGGTTTAATCAGCGCGGAACCGTCTACTTCGTGTTTTTGCTGTCGGGCGCGCTGGCCGGTCTGGCGGGTGCGTTAGAGGCCACGGCAACCATCGGACAGCTCCAGCCCGAGATTTCAGCCGAATACGGTTTCGCGGCGATCATCGTTGCCTTTCTGGGCCGCCTGCATCCCGTCGGCGTCCTGTTGGCGTCGCTGGTTCTGGCGATCACTTATATCGGCGGCGAGAATGCACAGATCACGATGGGCCTGCCTAAAAATGCGACACTTGTGTTTCAGGGGATGCTCCTGCTTTTCCTCCTCGCGTGTGACGCGCTGATTCATTACCGCCTTCGCTGGCGCAGCGCGAAAGGGGCTTAGGATGGAAGCGTATCTGACCTGGTTCATCGACGCGGTCACCAGCCCGCAGATGGAATTGTTCGTCATCGCGGTCATCATCGCCGCCACGCCCCTTCTCTACGCGGCAACAGGAGAACTGGTCGCCGAACGATCCGGCGTTCTGAATCTCGGCGTCGAGGGCATGATGCTGCTGGGCGCGGTTGCGGCCTTCGCCACGGCGCTCACAACCGGATCGGGTGGCATGGGTATCGCCGCCGGTGCCGCTGCAGGGGCAGCAGGCGCGCTGCTTTTTGCGATCGTTGCGCTTGGCTTTACCGCTAATCAGGCGGCCACGGGACTCGCACTTACGATCTTCGGCGCGGGCGCAAGCGGCCTGATCGGGCAAGGCTATGTCGGCACGGCCTTGCCGCCGCTGCCGAAAATGGCCGTGCCCGAGGGGCTGGCCGATTACGCCGCCGCGCGCATCCTGCTGTCCCATGATGCAATGGTCTTCGGCGCGTTCGCGCTTGTATTTCTGACGTGGTGTTATCTGAAGTTCACCCGCTCGGGTTTGCGTCTGCATGCCATCGGCGACGATCACCACGCGGCACAGGCTCAGGGCTTGTCGGTTTTGCGCGTTCGCACGGTCGCGGTGCTGTTCGGCGGTGCGTGCGCGGGTCTTGGCGGCGCGTACCTCTCGCTCGCCTACACACCGCTTTGGGCCGAGGATATGACGGCGGGGCGCGGGTGGATCGCGCTGGCCCTTGTCGTGTTTGCGACATGGCGGCTGTTGCGCGTCACGATCGGAGCCCTGATTTTCGCCGCCTTCGATCAGGCGGGTAATTACCGCGAAACGCTGGACATCGACATCCCGTCGCAATTCCTGTCAATGGCACCGTATCTGGCAACCATTGTCGCGCTGGTGGTCATTTCGGTTGCAAGCCGGCGGTCCGATACACCCGCAAGCCTCGGAAAAGACTTCAGACCGGACCGCTAGGCCACCATTTTCGCCGGATCACGTAAATTGACGCATTGTGCGGACCATGGGTCGTGTTAGTCACTTGAAACGTGCAGCGCGACATGTTTGGTTTGTCGGCGGTTATGCTATTGTAATTTTTTGCTGGGGGCTGAATGGCCGGGACGGATGGATCAAACGACTTTGTCGTTTTCGATCAGGTACAAAAAAGTTACGATGGCGAAACGCTCGTCGTGAAAAACCTGAACCTGTCTATCGGACAGGGCGAGTTTCTCACCATGCTCGGGCCGTCGGGTTCCGGCAAGACGACCTGCCTGATGATGCTCGCAGGGTTTGAAACCTCGACCCACGGCGAAATCAGATTAGGCGGAAGGCCGATCAACAACATCCCGCCGCACAAACGTGGCATCGGCATGGTGTTCCAGAACTACGCCCTCTTCCCGCACATGACCGTCGCAGAGAACCTCGCGTTCCCGCTTCAGGTCCGCAAGATGAGCCGGGGCGACACCCGCGATAAGGTCGCCAAGGCGCTCGACATGGTGCAGATGGGCGAATTCGGTGATCGCCGCCCGTCCCAGCTTTCGGGAGGACAGCAACAGCGCGTTGCACTGGCGCGCGCACTGGTCTTTGAACCGGAACTGGTGCTGATGGACGAACCGCTCGGTGCACTCGACAAACAGTTGCGCGAGCATATGCAATACGAAATCAAACACATCCACGAACGCCTTGGCGTGACGGTTGTGTATGTGACCCACGACCAGTCCGAGGCGTTGACAATGTCGGACCGGATTGCCGTATTCGACGACGGCGTCATCCAACAGCTCGCGCCTCCTGCCGTTCTGTATGAAAAGCCCGATAATGCCTTCGTGGCCTCGTTCATCGGTGAAAATAACAAACTGAGCGCGCGGGTCGATAGCGTCACAAACGGCGTCGCAAACGTCACCATCGACAACGGCGACAAGGTTCAGGCCCTTGCCGTGAATTGCGGTGACGGCGGCAACACCATGCTTTCAATCCGGCCCGAGCGCGTGCTGCTCTCGCCGGACGCCCCGAACCGCCTCGACGGGAAGGTGCTGGAGCTGATCTATCTCGGCGACCACATCCGCTGCCGGATGGCTGTTGCAGGGCATGACGAGTTTATCGTCAAAGTACCGAATTCTTCGGACCACGCGGCCCTGAATGTGGGCGAAACCTGCCCCGTCGGCTGGGTCACCGAAGATTGCCGCGCGCTTGATGCGGCTTGAAATCTCCCGTCATCTGATGGCGGGCGACGACTAAATGCCGGGCGACCGGCACAATAGGGAGAGAACACAATGAAAAGAGCAATCCTGCTCGCCGCAGCAAGCGGCATCGCACTCACCGGCGCAGCGCATGCTGAAGACTCGATCACGGTCGTTTCCTGGGGTGGCGCTTACACGAAATCGCAAGTCGAAGCGTACCACAAACCATGGATGGCGAAGACCGGCGGAAAGATCATTTCCGAAGATTACAACGGCGGCCTCGCCGAAGTAAAAGCACAGGTCGAAGCCGGAAACGTCACGTGGGATATCGTTGACGTAGAGCTTTCGGACGCGATCCGGGGTTGCGACGAGGGCCTCCTCGAAGAAATCGATCACTCGATGCTGCCGGACGCTCCTGACGGAACGCCTGCTGAAGAAGATTTCATCAGCCTTGCACTGCACGATTGTGCCGTAGCAAACATCGTCTGGTCGACGATCTTTGCCTATGACGGCTCGAAGTACACGGCGTTTGATCGTCCCCGCTCGATGGCGGATTTCTTCAACACGAAGAAATTCCCCGGCAAACGCGGCCTGCGGAAATCGCCAAAGGCGAACCTCGAAATGGCCCTCGTGGCTGACGGCGTTGCTGCCGCAGACGTCTATGACGTTCTCAGCACTGCCGAAGGCGTGGATCGCGCATTCGCTAAACTCGACGAAATCAAAGACTCGGTTGTCTGGTGGGAGTCGGGCGCACAGCCTCCACAGCTTCTTGCTGACGGCGAAGTCAAAATGACCACCGCCTATAATGGCCGTATCTTCAACGCCATGGCGTCCGAAGGTAAGCCGTTCGAAATCGTTTGGGACGGTCAGGTCTTTGACGTTGACCTCTGGGTCATCCCCAAAGGCGCGCCGAACAAAGAGGCCGCGATGGACTTCCTCGCGTTCTCGACCGACACCCAGCGTCTTGCCGATCAGGCCGCGTGGATCTCCTACGGTCCCGCCCGTAAGTCGTCCGCTCCACTCGTTGGCGCGTACAACTCCGACCCTGATCTGGAAATGGGTCCGCATATGCCAACCGCGCCAGCAAACTTTATGAACGCAATCGCGAACGGCTTTGAGTTCTGGGCTGATAACCAGGACGAGCTGAACGAGCGTTTCAACGCATGGCTCGCAAGCTAATCTGATACCGGGCCGTCCTGTCACGGGGCGGCCCACATTCTTTTTCCCTTTTACGTTTGGCGTTATCCCGCATGACCGACGCAAGCTATCAAGTCGACGCAGTGCACCGCACGCAAACCGATGCCAGCGGCCTGCTCCTCGCGGCAGACGGAACGCCCCTCAAGAAAAAACTCCGCGAAGCCCTCAAGGTCAGCCGCCGCCGCGCATTCCTGCTCGTCGCGCCGCTTCTGCTGTTCATCATGGCGAGCTTTGTCATTCCGATCCTGCTATTGCTTGCACAGGGGGTAAAGGACAGCACGTTTTCCTCGATCATGCCCGAAAGCACGGCGATCCTCAGCGAGTGGGACGCCAAAAGCGACCCGTCGGAGGAAATGGCGGCGGCGCTGGTTGCGGATCTGATCTCCGCCAAGGCAACCGACCGCTCGTTGGCCACCAAGGTCGGAACGCGCGTCAACCGTGAAGTCTCCGGCGCAATTTCGCTTTTCAAGAAAACGACACGCAAAGCCTCCAAGATGGAGGCGCCTTTCCTTGATGCATTGCATGCAACCGACAAGAAATGGAAAGACCCCGCCTATTGGAAGGCGATGAAGATCGCATCGCAGACCATTACCCCCGCGTATTACGCTGCGGCGGTCGATAAGAAATATCTCGCTGACGGCAGTTTCGTGGACCAACCCGAAGACCGTCAGATCTATGTCAAACTGTTCGTCAAAACGATCCTCGTTGCGGGCGGCGTCATGCTGTGCTGCATCCTGCTTGGTTTTCCGGTCGCCTATCTGCTCGCGCATCTGCCTGCGCGAAAGGCGAACCTGCTGATGATTTTGGTCCTGCTGCCGTTCTGGACATCGCTGCTGGTGCGCACAACGGCATGGATTGCGATGCTGCAAAGCGCCGGTGTCCTCAACGACATTTTTGTCTGGGTCGGCATAACGACCGATGATCAGCGGTTCAGCCTCATCTACAACATGACCGGCACGATCATCGCGATGACGCATATCCTGCTGCCGTTTATGATCCTGCCGATCTATTCGGTGATGAAGGCCATCCCGCCCAGCCATGTCCGCGCCGCAAAAAGCCTCGGCGCGACCAACTGGACCGCTTTCTGGCGGGTGTACTTTCCGGCCACGGTTCCGGGCATCGGCGCGGGCGGCCTGCTCGTCTTTATTCTCGCGATTGGCTATTACATCACCCCGGCACTGGTCGGTGGTCAGGATGGACAGCTCATCTCGAACTTCATCGCCTATCACATGCAGAAATCGCTCAACTGGTCGCTCGCCGCGGCCCTTGGCGGCATTCTGCTGGTGCTGGTGCTGATCCTTTACTGGCTCTACGACCGCATCGTAGGCATCGACAACATGAAGCTGGGGTAAGCCAATGTCCTCTCTGCCCCCGTACACAACAACCGGCCAGCGCGTGTGGCACTACACGTTTCTGTTTATCTGCGCGCTGATTTTTATCTTTCTGATCACGCCGATCCTTGTGATAGCGCCGCTCAGCTTTAACGCCGAGCCGTATTTCAGCTTTACCGATGGTATGCTGGAGTTCGACAAGGACGCGTATTCCATGCGCTGGTATCGCGACATCGTCGAAAACGGCATGGCGAATCCCGATCAACCGACGAGCTGGCCGCTGTTCTTTGACTGGCTGTGGAAGGCGCTCAGCCCGTTCCATACCGCGCCGCCGAGTTTCTACACCGATACATGGGAAAACGCGCAGTGGATCCGCGCCATGCGGAACAGCTTTTTCATCGGAACAGCCGCGACATTGATCGCCGTTACCCTCGGCACGCTCGCCGCGATTGGATTGTCCCGCTCTGAAATGCCGGCACGCGGCGCGATCATGTCGCTTCTGATCTCGCCCCTGATCGTTCCGCTCGTCGTAACGGCGGCGGGGATGTTCTATTTTTACTCCACCAACTTCAATCCCGACAGTTGGTTGTTCGGCAATCCCGATGCCGACCGCTGGATTTTGGCCCAGACCTATGCAGGCGTTATCCTCGCCCATGCCGCGCTCGGCACACCCTTTGTCATCATCACGGTAACCGCAACGCTGGTGGGTTTTGACAAAAGCCTTGTCCGCGCGGGCGCATCCATGGGCGCCGGACCGTCCAAGACATTCTGGAAAATCCAAATGCCGCTGATTCTTCCCGGCGTTGTCTCGGGCGGTTTGTTTGCCTTCATAACGTCATTCGACGAGGTTGTTGCCGTGCTGTTTTTGGCGGGGCCGGAACATCGTACTATTCCGCGTCAGATGTATTCGGGCATCCGCGAACAGATTTCGCCGACGATTTTGGCGGTCGCCACGATCCTCGTGATCCTGTCCGTTCTTTTGCTTGCAACGCTGGAAATGCTCCGCCGTCGCAGTGAAAGACTGCGTGGTATGTCACCCGCCTGAGTTTTGCCCATTTTCGGGCATTTGATTGTCGTGAAAACGGAGGTTTGCAATGAAATCCATCATCGCACTTACACTGCTGGCATCACTCTCGGCCTGTAATACGTTCGAGGGCATGGGCCGCGATCTCGCTGCGGGCGGCGAGGCCATTCAGGGTGCGGCCGTCGAGGCGCAGCGTCCCCTGCCGCCGCAGCCGATCTATCGTCAGCCGGTCCAGCCTGTTCAACCGGCACCGACTTACCAAACCGCCCCTTACGAGGCTATTCCGCAGCAGGCTCCAAATACGCAGTATGTGTACTAAAGCCAAACACCGCCGGTAACGGGTCCGCCAGACGGGCATGCGCATAAAAAAAAGCTGCCGGAAATCTCCGGCAGCTTTTACGTTTTTATCAGCGGTAATTACTCTTCCAGTGCCGCCATAATCTCGTCGGTCAACTCTACATTCGACGTGACATTCTGAACGTCATCATCATCTTCGAGGCCGTCGATCAGCTTCATCAGGGACCGCGCGTTATCAAGCTCGATCGGGTTGGTATTCTGCGGACGCCATGCCAGCTTGGCACTCGCAGGCTCGCCAAGCGAGGCCTCCAGCGCAGTCGATACTTCGTTCAGATCCGAGCCCGCACAGAAAATCGTGTGGGTTCCTTCCTCGTCGTCGGTTCCGGCTTCGCTTTCAACGTCCTCGGCCCCCGCCTCGATCGCGGCTTCGAAAACAGTGTCCACATCGCCGACACTCGCAGGGTAGAGAATTTGCCCCACGCGGTCGAACATGAATCCGACCGAGCCGGTTTCACCAAGGTTTCCGCCGCTTTTTGCGAACATTGAGCGGACCGAAGAGGCCGTCCGGTTGCGGTTATCGGTTAAAGCCTCGACGATCATCGCGACGCCGCCGGGGCCATAGCCCTCGTAACGGATTTCTTCGTAATCATCGCCCTCTGCTGCCTGCGACTTCTTAATCGCGCGGTCGATATTATCTTTCGGCATCGACAGCGAGCGGGCCTCGCGAACCGCCAAACGCAGACGCGGGTTTTTATCGGGGTCCGGGTCGCCCATTTTCGCGGCAACCGTAATTTCTTTCGACAGCTTGGAAAACAGCTTCGAGCGGATTTTGTCCTGCCGACCTTTGCGGTGCTGAATATTGGCCCATTTTGAGTGACCGGCCATGCGTAACCTCGTGCGCTAACTGAAAGAATTTGGGCGTTTATAGGCCGGACGCGGCGGAAACGGAAGCCCGCGCCGCGCGTTTCAGGCGGATTCTCCGCCGCAAGGCCCGTTAAGGGATCAGGACGGTCGATCCGGTGGTTTCGCGTGCCTCCAGCGCGCGGTGCGCCTCTGCGACATCGGACAGCGGATAGGTCTGATTGACCGCCACCTTAATCGTGCCGTCCTCGATCAAGCCAAACAGAGCGGACGCGCCCTCTTCCAGCTCGTCACGGGTCACGATATAATTAAACAGCGAGGGCCGCGTCGCGAATAATCCGCCGCGCGAGGCGATGTCTTTCAGCGAAAAATCCTCAATCGCACCCGACGCATTTCCGAACGTGACGAACATGCCCAGCCGACGCAGACAATCCAGCGAACCGGGATACGTGTCCTTCCCGACGCCATCAAATACGACGTGGCATTTCTCGCCGTTGGTAATCTCGTTCACTTCGGCAACGAAATCTTTCGCGCGATAATCGATGACGTGCCCGTACCCGTTTGCAGCTGCGAGTGCACATTTCTCGGCCCCGCCTGCCGTGCCTATGGCCGTCGCACCGATATGTTTCAGCCATTGCCCCGCAATCAGACCGACACCGCCCGCCGCGGCCTGAAATAAAACGGTATGCTCGGGTTTGACGGGAAACGTGCGGGTAATCAGATAGTGCGCTGTCAATCCCTTCAGAATGGAACAGGCCGCAACCTCGTCCGACACGCCGTCAGGAATATGCATCATCCGGTCTGCGGGAACGATCCGGTGGCTCGTATATGCACCGATGGGCAGCGTGTATCCAACGCGGTCACCCTCGGCAAAACCGGATACGCCCTCGCCCACGGCTTCGACAATTCCGACCGCCTCGCCGCCCGCTACAGGCTCGGCGTTCGGCGGCCACGGGTACAGCCCGCTGCGGAAATAAGTATCAAGATAGTTCAGACCGACCGCAGTATGGCGCAACAGCACCTGCCCCGCACCGGGCGCACCAACCTCGATCTCTTCACGCTTCAGAACGTCGGGACCACCGATGCCGTCCGCAACAATACGATAAGCCATATGTGATTTCCTTACAGACCGCGCCGCGCGCTGAAGCGCAGAAAATTGAAGTTATTCAAGGGTTGGTATAAATTATTGAAGCCCAGCAAAAACGTCTTGGCATCCCACCCCAGCATCGACCCGATTGCATTCAGGTCGCGCTTACCGTCAATCCCCGTAATAATTCCGGCAACCTCTTTGGGCAGGTTCCGCTCCACCGTCAGGCCGTCAACGGTAATCGTGAAACCGCCGTTCTCCCAGATGGCCGAGGCCAGTTCGGCCCCGCGTGGTCCGACCATGTTCGGAACCGCACTGCCTTTAACCTCGGCCACCCGTCCCTCGCCCGTTCCCTTCGGAACCGCGTAAAAGACATGCGCCTTCTGGTTTCCGGCCAGCCGCTCGGCCAACGCGCCCGCAGCGCGCGGCGACAAAGCCTCGGCGCGTTTGCGCAGTTCCTCATCGGCGATCAGCGGACGCGGGTTGTAACGCCCCGGCATCGAAAAACTGACCAGCTCCAACCCCGAAGCATCCAGCAGATCATAGACACCATCCACGTCATAGGCCTGATCCCGACTATGCAGCAGCAGATCGTACAGCCCCGCATCACCGGCGGAGATATGGTCGGCAAGGAACGGATTGCGCGCGATGCCGGAGGTCGGCGGCAGGCTGCTGAGCAATCTGCGCGACAGCTCGACCTGCTGCGCCGGTTGGTCATTTCCCACCAGCGTCCGCAGCACATCCTGCATTTCATAGACGCCCGCACGGCCATAGGGCGCGTACACCATCGCGCCGATCCCGCCGCCGGGGGCCAGCGCACTCTTCAGCGCCGACGCGCCCGCAACCGGGTCCGGCAAGTGGTGCAGGACACCGCAGCAATCAATGTAATCGAACGGCCCCAGATCCGGTGCGCTGAGCAGGTCTGCGGTGTGATAGGTTGCACCCAGCCCGCGCGCCGCCATGCGCGCCTCGGCAATCGCACGGCTTGCCTCGGACATATCGAGATAGTGCAGCTCAACATTTGCGCCCCAATCAGCGAAAATCTGAGCCATCATCACCAGCGCATCGCCTGTCCCGCCACCGGCAACAAGGATGCGTGTCGGCTGGGTCCAGTCGCGGTTACCGCCAAAGATAAAATGGTCAATCTCCAGCGGATGACTGGGCGAGCCGATCATCAACTCGTCCATTTCCCGCGCCGGATCGCGCACGGGATAGGGATAGGCCTCGTACTGGCGTTTTACCGGATCGGGCTGTGCACCATTTATCATACCGCTTCCTTTGCCAGCGCGATGTACCGTTCACGCAGTTTTCGGGTGATGGGTCCGGGCACGCCCTGAGAGATCGTTTTGCCGTCAATCGAGACAACCGGCATCACGAAACTTGACGCGCTGGTCGAAAACGCCTCCGCCGCCGATTGCGCCTCGGCAATCGTGAAGGGGCGTTGTTCAACCGTCAGACCTTCGGCCTCCGCAATCTCCAGCACCACCCGGCGGGTAATACCGTGCAGGATCGAATTCGACAGTTGCCG
>CALGNW010000082.1 GCA_937958345.1 uncultured Neomegalonema sp.
CTATCGCGTGTATAATCGCGGAGAAGATGAATCCGAAGAAATGACCCAAGAATTTCAGAAGTGGGCCGATAAGATTAAGGAAATCACCACCAGCAAACTCGTCCCTGCATTGTCGGACGTGGATATGATTGTTGATGAGGAATCGTTTAGCAGGCATGTGATACACGACGCCCCATACAATATTGCCAACATTCAGAATTTCAACTCACTTGTTCCGGCGGCACAATCCCACTCAAAACCGTTTTTCGAACTCAAGCAGGAAGACGCGAATTGGAGCGGCGCTGTTTGGGCGCGCACTTACAAAGGTAAGGAGGTTGGCGCAAGAGCTAATATCGCCAAATCTGGGGATATATATAACCGTTTTTCGGACTCGATTTTGGGCATGCTTGGTTACGATCCAAGTCCGTGATGGGATCATTGCTCCGGCTAGTTAAATATATAGGTCCCCTTTTTTTCATCCCCTTCGATGGCAGGGCCAGCCCTTGCGCCGCGCCGCGTCAGCCCTTCTCTCAGGCAGAACGCGGCAATATTCACGGTCGGCCCAAGAGTATGGTTACCGAATTATTAACCTGAGTCGCATTTTGCGAGACTACATTTCAATCAACAGGTTAACTTTGCGCCTCCGCGCATCAAAATGGCGAATACGTCACCTTTTTGTTCATGCTTATCTACTAAAAGGCGAAAACCTCCGAACTGGCAAACTACTTGCGAAGTAGTAACCACGTTCATTTGCCCACTGGGGCAGCTTTAGGAGGGATCTATGAATATTGTTCGCAAAATGATTGCCGAGTTCATCGGCACGTTTACTTTGGTACTTCTCGGTTGTGGTGCAGCCGTTATTGCAGGCAGCAGCGGCATCGGTGGCCAGACCAGTGGTCTTGGCATCATCGGTATCAGCTTTGCCTTCGGCTTCGCGCTGATCGGTATGGCCTACAGCATCGGCCCGATCTCGGGATGTCACATCAACCCGGCTGTCAGCTTTGGTGCTGTCGTCGCCGGTCGCATGACTGTTTTCGAAATGGTCCGTTATTGGGTAGCACAGGTCGGCGGCGCGATTGCCGGTGCGATTGTTCTGCTCGCGATTATGAAGGGCAAGCTTTCGGGTTACGATCTGTCCGGCGGTCTCGGCAACAACGGCTGGGGTGAAGGCTATCTCGGTGAATACGGCTTGGTTTCCGCGTTCCTGTTCGAACTGGTCGCAACCTTCCTGTTCCTCGTCGTCATCCTCGGTTCCACGTCGCCGGGTACGCCTGCCGCAATGGCTGGTCTGGCCATCGGTATCGCCCTCGTCGTGATCCACCTCGTCGGTATTCAGGTTACGGGCGTTTCGGTGAACCCTGCCCGTTCGATCGGACCGGCAATCGTTTCGGCGAACGCCAGCTCCATCGCGCAACTGTGGCTCTTTATCGTTGCGCCTATGCTTGGTGCGCTCGGTGCCGGCCTTCTGTTCCGCACGGGTCTGCTTCAGGACAAAAGCATCGTTGACTAAACGATTGCGATTTCACTGACCCGCATAATCTCAGGAACTGCGCGCACTCGGTGCGGTTCCTGATCCGGATTACCGCGAACACTTTTGGCTTAATTCAGGGGTCGCGGACGTCGCAGCAATGTAACAGTTCTTGAGTAACGCGACGCAGACCGCTCCGGGAAACCGGGGCGGTTTTTTTATGAATGTAAGGGGCGACCGGTCAGAGCGTCTCCGGCGGCAAACGATCGGGCATGATCCGTTAGTCCTCGCCGCCGAAATCCCGCACGGTCGGCTTGCGCTTGCCGTGGCCCAGCACGGTTTTCGCCGCCTTCACATTGGCCACCTTGCCCGTCACCATCGACGCCCGGGTCCGCCGCAGGGAATGCGCACCGTAATCGCGCGGGTCCAGCCCCGCCGCCGTCACCCACTCGTCAACCATCCGGCGAAAGGTCCCGACGGCCAGTTGCCGGTCCGTCCGGCCCGAGGTGAACAGCGGATCATGCTCGGTTTTTTCCTCTTGCTTGATCCATTTGCCCAGCGCCTCGCGGGTATAGGCGCACATGCGAAAGCTGACGCGCTTTTGGGTTTTGCCCAGCAACAGCATGGGCCGCTTTAACAGCTTGCCCTTTTCCCAGACATCGCTGACATCCAGCGAAACAACGTCCCCCGCGCCCAGTTCCGCATCGACGGCAATCGAAAACATCGCCATCGCGCGCAGGTCTCCGGCCTCGGCCAGTTGCGCACGGATCAGCTTTACCTGACTGGGCGACAGCGGAAGGGTACGACGATCAGCCACCGGCAAACTGCGTCCCGCGCACGCGCAGCGGTACACTCAGCCGCGACCAGACCCCGCGATGGTCCGACCCCGGCAACCGGATCACTTCGACCTGCTCGACCCCGATATCGCGGCTGGGCAGGATGTGATCAATCTGATGACCCAGCACTGCCGGAATCTCGCGGCCATAAAGCGAACCGGTGAGGACATAGTTCAAAGGGTTCGGATACGCCCCCACCCACGTCCGGCGCACGCCGCCGGTCATGGCCAGTCCGGTGGTGTCCTCGACCCGTTTCATCGACTGCGACCACGGCGCGGCATTGAAATCTCCTGTCAGAACTTTCGGGCCGGGTACGGAGGGCAACAGCGACCGGACCGCCTCAATCTGCCGTGCCTGCGTCCCGCCCGCAACCAGCGGCCAACTCAGATGCACCGCAGTCACACCCAGCACCGCACCGCCGCCCAGATCGGCGGTCGCGGTGGCAAAGGCGGGCGTGTCGCGGCTGGCCCAGGACGTTTCGATCAGGCGCAGCGGAAATTTCGACCAGATCACCACCCCGCTGCGCACATCCGGCCCCAGCGTGTTGTGCGGATAGCGCATCCGCAGCAAAGCCGCCGCCTGCGACCACGACGACGGCGTCTCGACCGTTGCCAGAATATCCGCATCCGCCGCCAGCAGGACACTCGCGGTCAGATCAAGGCTCGGGTTCCGGCGGCCCAGCACATTTGCCGTCATCACGCTGACCGATTGCATTTTCCCGGCGGCGGCAGGCGCGCGTTCGACCCCGCGCCATACCGGTCCCAGCGTCGCAACCGCCAGCGCCGCCGCCCCGAACCCGATCCATTTCACCCGCCGGCGCGGCAATCCGAGGGCAAGCACCCCGCCCAGCGCGGCCAGAATACCGAAATGCGGCCTGAAATACCCCAGCGCATCCAGCGCGGGACTCCACGGCCCGCCAAAGCCCGACAGCACGCCCAGCGTTGCCAGCACGACCATCAGCCAGACCGGCCAATGCCACAGGGCGGTCAAACCGCGCACTCCAGAGCCGCGCGCGCGCCCGGTTTATTTATCGCCCTCATCCGGCACTCCGATCGTTTATCATCGCTTTCCGCCCGTCAATCTCATAGGTCATCAGCCGCAATACGGCGCACCGTACAGAATGTTCATAGCAGGCGGTTGCAACCCCGCGCCACATCCGCAACCCTGCACGCGAAATGAAACAGGAGAGACGAGCCATGGCAAATGCGATGATCGGCGTAATTGGCGGCAGCGGCGTTTACGACATTGACGGTCTGACGGGTGCGGAATGGGTTGATGTCGAGACCCCGTGGGGCAAACCCTCCGACGCAATCCTGCGCGGCACGCTCGACGGCGTCGAGATGGCTTTTCTGCCCCGCCATGGCCGCGGCCATATCCAGACCCCGACCAGCATCAACTACCGCGCCAATATCGACGCACTGAAGCGCATCGGCGTGACCGACGTTATTTCGGTGTCCGCCTGCGGCTCGTTCCGCGAAGAAATGGCCCCCGGTCATTTCGTGATTGTCGATCAGTTCATCGACCGCACGTTCGGGCGCGAAAAATCGTTCTTCGGTCCCGGCTGCGTCGGCCATGTCTCGGTCGCCCATCCCGTTTGCTCGCGACTCGGTGACGCCCTGATGGATGCCTGCACGTCTTCGGGCATCACCGCCCATCGCGGCGGCACGTATCTGGCGATGGAGGGACCGCAATTCTCTTCTCTGGCCGAAAGTAAAATGTACCGCGAGGTCTGGGGCTGTGATGTGATCGGCATGACCAACATGCCCGAGGCAAAGCTCGCCCGCGAAGCCGAGCTTTGCTATGCGACCGTCGCAATGGTCACGGATTACGACAGCTGGCATCCCGACCACGGCGAAGTCGACGTGACCTCGATTATCCAGGTCCTGACGGGCAACAGCGCCAACGCAAAATCCCTGATCGCGCAGGTCGCGCCCTCCCTCGGCGGCACGCGCGACGTTTGCGCGGGCGGCTGCGACCGTGCGCTTGAATTCGCGATTATGACCGGCCCTGATGTCCGCGATCCGGCACTGGTGGCAAAGCTCGACGCCGTGGCCGGACGGGTTCTCGGATAGCGCCTGTTCGTATTTCCCGTAAAACGCGCATTGAAACGATCCGTCAACTCATCAAAAGTGACGGCAACCGAGACACGCCGAGGACGCCATGAAAGTCGAAGACTATATCCGCACGATCCCGGACTTCCCGCACGAGGGAATTATGTTCCGCGATGTCAGCACGCTGTTCGGCGA
>CALGNW010000083.1 GCA_937958345.1 uncultured Neomegalonema sp.
GTCGCCCTCGGTGCGGATTTAACGTCCGTCCTCGTCGCGCGGCTGGTCTTCTCGATCATTGCGTCCGCCGTGGTCGCGGTCGCGGTCAACCGCACATCGGATGAAGCGTTCTTCGGAAGGCTGTTCAGGGCACAGGCCTAAACAGCCCCCTCGGACATCACCGTCAGCACACACGACTCGGCGGACAGGCCCAGCGCCGCACGCTCCGCCTCGCCGCACGTCATCAGTGCCGCCAATCCTGCTGCACCCGAAGGCGAACTTTCCAGCCCTGCCTCCGCTAAACGCGCAACCGCCGCATCGGCCTCTACGTCCGAGATCGTAACAAACGCATCCGCCTCACGCGCCAGATACTCCAGCGCGACATGCGACGGGTCTTTACAATCCAGCCGCCCCATATTCGAAACAGGCCCGACCGCCGTTACCGGACCGCCTGCCTTCACACCATCCAGCAGACATGCCGCTGCATCGGGTTCAACAACCACAATCTTTGGCCCTGCGCCCCACGCATCGCGCAAAGTCGCCGCAACCGCAGACGCCATTCCCCCGACACCGGCCTGCAAAAAGATATGCGACGGCGGGTCCATCGCTTCGGCAATCTCAGCCGCAAGGACGGTATACCCCTCCAGCACCACCAGCGCCGGATCGACATAGCCGGGCCATGTCGAGTCCGAGATCAGCATGCCTTCATCGCGCGATGCCGCCTCTGCCGCTGCCATGCTTTCTTCGTATATCTCGCCAGCCCGAACCACCGTCGCCCCGATACCGCGCAACCGCTCGGCAAAGGCTTCAGGGACAGATCCGCTCAGATAGATGCTGGCCTTGACCCCGAAAACCCGCGCGCCCGCCGCGACAGACAGACCGTGATTGCCCGCACTGGCGCAGATAACGTGCAGATTGCCGACAACCGCCTTCACATTATCCGACGTCAGTTCCTCGGCATAAACTGCCCGCCCCAACAGCGCCTCGGCCCGCGCCTTTACGGCGCACGCCACAGCATAGGCCCCGCCCAGCGCCTTGAAACTGCCCAGCCCCATCCGCTGCCGCTCGTCTTTGATCCGCAGCGCACCGATCCCCAGCATCCCTGACAGGTCGGTCTGATCCAGCAAGGGCGTCTCCGCGTGTACCGGACAGGCCGCCAGCATCGTGCGAACAGGCCGGGCAACCGTGCGCAGCACGCCGCGCGCCATTGGAACATCGGCACCAATGCCGGAACCGCGCAGCGGGTTATCGTATATTTTCATAATATTATCAGTCTCATTTGCGGTCTTTGCGCCGTCGTACCTCGGCAAATACAATCGCGGCATCGGCCCCGACCAGGCTAACCGACCGCGCCACCGCAGCCGTATCAGCGCGGATAAACGGGTTGGTTCGCTTTTCCTCGCCCAGTGTAGACGGGGCAGTATACCCGCCCTCGGCCAGCGTTTTAGCGGTATCGGCGATCCGCGCCAGCAGGTCAGGGTTATCGGGTTCAATATCAAGCGAAAAATCGCCGTTCGCGGCGGTATACTCATGCCCGAAAAAGACGGTTGTCTCGTCAGGCAACTCCTTCAGCGTCGCCAGCGACCCCCACATTTGCAGCGCGGTCCCCTCAAACAACCGTCCGCATCCCATCGCAAACAGCGTGTCACCGCTGAACAGAACCTTCGGCCCCGGCAGGTAATAAACGATGTGACCGACGGTATGACCCGGTGTGTCGAAGATGCGCACTTCATGGTCGCCAAATCGCCAAGGCTGGCCCGCGACGACTTGTTTATGCAGCTTCGGCAGGCGCACCGCGTCCGCCTTTGCGCCGACAACGGTCACGCCGCCGCCCGCGCACAGTTGCTCGACGCCCTCGATGTGGTCGCCGTGGTGATGGGTCAGCAAAATATGTGTCAGCGTCCAGCCCAACTGCGACAGCGCCGCCTCGATTTGCGCGGCCTCCGGCGCATCAACCGCCGCAACCAGCCCGCTATCGGTGTCGCGCATCAGATACCCGTAGTTATCAGTCCGGCACGGAAAGGTCGCGATTTCCAACGGCCCGCAGGTCGTCATTTTGATAATATCAGCGTTCCCGTTCATCTTGCGCCTCCCGAACAGATTTCGATTCCAGCCTTGATACTAGGCCTCCATACCTCCAATTACACGAGTCTCGGTTAATACTTCCGACAGAAAGCGCCGCCCGTGCATCTCGACATCGCCGCTCTTTGGGACTTTTATTACACGCATCACCTTGGCGCGATGGCCCAGCGGAACCTTCAACGGACACTGCGGGGCTTTTGGCCCGACGTGAAGGGCATGAATGTGCTCGGCTACGGTTTCGCCGCGCCGTTCCTGCGCCCTTTCCGCAAAGAGGCCGCGCGAACCCTTTGCTTTATGCCCGAGGTTCAGGGCGCAGGCGTCTGGCCGCGCGACGGTCTCAGCACGACCGCGCTCGTCCGTCCGGGCGAACTGCCCCTGCCCAACGGCTTTGTCGACCGCCTGATCGTCGCCCACGCCGTCGAGGCGGAACCGCGCCTTGATGCCCTAATGGAGGAGATCTGGCGCGTTCTGGCGCCCGAGGGACGCGTTCTGATCGTTGCCGCCAACCGGCGCGGCCTGTGGGCACGCACCGATAATACACCCTTCGGCATCGGCAGGCCCTTTTCGGCGGGACAGCTTGATCGCCTGCTACGCGATCACAACCTCACCCCCCAAACCCATGCCGGCGCGCTCTACTTTCCGCCCAGCGACCGGCGTTTTTGGCTCAGGACGGCAACAGCGGTAGAGCGGTTCGGACGGCGTGTTGATGCCCAGCGTTTCGCGGGCGCTTTGCTTGTTGAGGCGTCAAAACAGGTGTTCGCCCTCCCCCGTAACGGGAAGACATCGCGCGCCGGGGGGTTGCTGGCACCGATCAAGGGGCTTGCCCCCAAACCGGTAAAGCCCGTCGGCGCATCAAACCGCGATTGAATCCGCGACCATCCCCCCCTAAACCTGATCTTATGCAAGGGACGGGCGGATGACTGAACAACAGCAAAATGCGACTGACGAACGCCGCGCCGCCGATCTGGCCGGAGTGAGAGTCGAAATTGACGCGGTCGATGATCGTATCCACGCGTTACTGATACGCCGGGCCGAACTGGTCGAGCATGTCGCCGCAACCAAGCGCCTGCCCGACGGAACGCTGCCAAAGGGGGCATACCGCCCCGCGCGCGAGGCAAGCATCCTGCGCCGCCTGCACACTCAAAACCGAAAGCCGATGCCGTTCGGGATGATCTTCACGCTCTGGCGGCAGATCATCGGTGGATTTACGGCCATGCAAACCCCTGTAACCGTCTCCGTGATGACCGGTGGGGGGCAAACCGGTCTCACCGCCACCGCACGCGAACACTTCGGCGCACAGGCACACCTGACGCAGCGCGACTCGTTCGACCAGATCAGCGACGATATCCGCAGCCAAGCCGGAACCCTCGGGGTCATTCCTGCCGACTTCGGCAATACCGCACAACCATGGTGGACCGCCTGCGCTGCCGGCCTGCCGGATGCGCCTCATGTGGTCGCCGCTGTGCCGGTTTACGGTGACCGGATCACAGGATATTGCATCAGCACCACGCCGCTGGAGGAAAGCGGCCATGACGAAACCCTGCTCGCGCTTAACCCCGGCAAGGCAATGCCACTATCAGCGGTCACTGACGCACTGAGACGCGCCCATATCGACGGCGCGGCGCTCGCACAAGCGGACAACGAATTTCTGATCCGGTTAAACGGTTTTCACGTCGCACCGGACGGGCCGATCCATCAAAACCTCGCTGATGCCCTCGACATCGCCCCCTCCCGGATTAGAGTCGTCGGCGCTTATCCGACCCCGATACGCAGTTCCTTCGAAAGCGAGAGTACAAAATGACCCCAGAACCCAAAGCGGGCCTCATGCGGATTTCGCCATACGTTGGCGGTAAATCGAGCGTCGCGGGCGCAAACCGCATCGTGAAACTGTCCTCGAACGAGAATCCGCACGGCGCAAGCCCAAAGGCGGTCGAGGCATTTCGTGCGGCGGGTGATACCCTTGCGCTCTATCCCGACGGCGGCGCCACCGCGCTTCGCAAGGCGATTGCAAAGGTCGAGGGTCTTGATGCCGACCGGATTATGGTCGGATCGGGTTCAGATGAAATTCTTTCCCTCCTGTGCCTCGCCTACGCCGGCCCCGGAGATCAGGTCCTCCACTCTGCGCACGGCTTTCTGATGTATGCTATTTCGGCAAAGGCAGTCGGAGCCGATCCCGTGGCCGCCCCCGAAAAAGACCTGCACGCCGATGTGGATGCTTTGCTGGCGGCGGCGAACGAGAACACAAAAATCGTTTTCATCGCCAACCCGAACAATCCGACCGGCACACTGATTTCCGACAGCGAAATCCGCCGCCTGCGCGATGGACTGCCGTCGCAGGCGTTGCTGGTGATTGACGCCGCATATGCCGAGTATGTCGAGCGCGACGATTATGACGCCGGTACGGCGCTGGTTGACGAACGGGACGACGTGATAATGACGCGGACGTTCTCGAAAATTCACGGCCTCGCCGCCTTACGTCTGGGATGGTGCTATGGCCCGCCTGCGGTGATCGACGCGCTTAATCGCGCGCGCGGTCCCTTTAACGTATCCGCGCCGGCGCAGGCTGCCGGAACCGCCGCGATCGAGGATACCGCCTTTGTCACCGAGACCCGCGCGGACAATGTACATCAACGTGCGCGCGTGACCGATATTCTCACCGCGCTCGGCCTGAAGGTTACGCCGTCGGAAGGTAATTTCGTTCTCGTGGAAGCGGGCGAGCACGGCCCTCGCTCGGCGAAAATGACAGACGAGTTTCTGCAAACGCGCGGCATCCTCGTCCGCCGGATGGAGGGCTACGGCCTTCCGGGCCATCTTCGCATTTCAATCGGAACAGCCGAAGAAAACGGCTTGCTTCTTGATGCGATGCGAGACTTGCACGCATGATCCCGCGTCTTGCCCTGATTGGTCTTGGCCTAATCGGATCATCCATCGCCCATGCGGCAAAGCGCGGCAATCTTGTCGGCGAGATCGTCGGCTACGCCCGCTCGCCTGAAACACGTGCCACGGCGCTTGAACTCGGCTTCATCGACCGTGCCTGCGATACCGCTGCGGATGCGGCCAGAGACGCCGACCTCGTTATTCTCTGCACGCCGGTCGGAACCATCGAGGCGATCACAAGGGAAATCGCCCCGGCGCTGAAACAGGGCGCAATCGTCTCGGATGTCGGATCGGTCAAGGCGTCGGTAATCGCGCAAGCATTACCCCATATCCCAAAGGGCGTGCACCTTGTTCCGGCCCACCCGATTGCCGGTACGGAAAAATCCGGCCCGACATCCGGTTTCGCAACTCTTTTCGACAACCGCTGGTGCATCCTGACGCCCATCCCCGGCGGCGATCCCGATGCGGTCAAAAAGGTTGAGGATTTTTGGCGGGCGCTCGGTTCGAACGTCGATACGATGACGCCCGAACACCATGACCGCGTTCTCGCCGTCACCTCGCACATCCCGCATCTGATTGCCTATACGATTTGCGGCACAGCCAGCGAGCTGGAGACGGTGACCGGTTCCGAAGTCATCAAATATTCTGCCGCGGGATTTCGCGACTTCACCCGTATTGCCGCATCTGATCCGATCATGTGGCGCGACGTGTTTTTACACAACAAAGACGCGACTCTCGAAGTTCTGGGGCGTCTGACCGAAGATATCTTCGCACTGCAACGCGCGATCCGCAAAGGCGACGGCGAGATGCTGCACGATCAGTTTACACGAACCCGTGCCATCCGGCGCGGTATCGTCGAGGCAGGTCAGGATACCGACGCAGACAACTTTGGCCGCTACAAAGGCAAGAAAGACTGACATGGCCGAAAAAACGCGCCCTGCAAAACTCGAAGTCCGAACGGCACTCACCGCAGACGTCGATGCGATTATCGCGCTTTGCTCGCGCATCTATCCTGACGAACCCGCCTATACCGCGCGCCAGATCCGCAGTCAGATCACAACTTTTCCCGAGGGCCAGTTCCTCGTCACTTACGAGGATGATGTTGTCGGCTATGCGGGAACCTTCATCACGACCGAGGCCGCCGCCCTCGCCCCGCATTCATGGGCCGCAATCACCGGCGGCGGCTTTGCCTCGAACCATTCGCTGGACGGAGATTGGCTCTACGGGATGGAGGTTATGGTGGACCCGAGCCGTCGCCGCCTTCGCATCGGACAGCGATTGTACGAAGCCCGCCTCGCACTGTGCACGGCACATTCTCTGAAGGGTATCGTCTTTGGTGGCCGCCTGCCCGGCTATGCAAAAAAGCGGGACAAGTTCAAGGACGGGGCCGCCTATCTCGCCGCTGCCGAAAATAAAGAAATTCGCGATCCGGTGATCGACTTTCACCTGAAAATGGGTTTCGAGGCCATCGGCATTTTGCATAACTACAACGCGGATGACACAGAGTCCGGCGGAATGGCGACGCATATGGTCTGGCGCAATCCGCATTTCGAGAGCGTGGTTGACGACATGCCCGTCAACCGCCGCGACAAGGAAAAGGTCCGTGTTGCGACCGTCCAGTTTCAAATGCGCGATGTCGACAGCGAGGATGAGTTTTACGCAAACGTCGATTATTTCGTTGCCATAGCCGCCGACTACGGGTCGGACTTTGCCGTCTTCCCCGAATATTTCACGCACGCGCTTCTGACGCTCGACAAGACCAAGGCGACGCCGGACGTTGCGCTTGAAAAACAAACCAAACGCACACCCAGCTTTGTCGCGACGATGCGGCAAATGGCGATCAGCCGAAACATCAACATCATTGGCGGCTCGCATCCGACGCTCTCGGAAAACGGCGACATCAACAACGTCGCCTACGTCTTTCTGCGTGACGGCGCGGTCTTTCAGCAAACCAAGATCCATCCGACACCGGACGAGCGCAGTATCTGGAATGTGATCGGCGGGGACAGTGTTGCGGCGATCCAAACCGACTGCGGTCCCATCGGTGTTCTCGTTTGCTATGACAGCGAGTTCCCCGAACTGCCCCGCCGTCTCGCCGATCAGGGCGCGCGGATTTTGTTCGTGCCGTTCCAGACGGATTCCCGCCAGGGTCACTTGCGCGTGCGGTATTGTTGTCAGGCCCGCGCTGTCGAAAACCAGTTTTTTGTTGTCACGTCAGGCAACTGCGGAAACCTGCCCCATGTCGATAACCTCGACATCAACTACTCCCAAAGCGCAATTCTG
>CALGNW010000084.1 GCA_937958345.1 uncultured Neomegalonema sp.
ACCTGCCGCTGTGAGGTTTGGTCTCGGCTTTGGGTGCGGACGCATTCGCGTAGCGAATGCGGGGTTGACATTGTTCACTGTTTGTACTAAGTGGCTGGCGTTGATTTTAACGGGCGGCAAAGGACAGAGCGACGATGGAACGGGCGGTCGAAACCCAGCGGCTCAAGCTGCTTCGCCTTTTGGCGGGGTGGTTGGCGGTTGTTGCGTTTCTGTCGGCTGCGCCGATTTCACCGGCTTGGACCCTGTGGGTGCGCTCGTTTCTGTCTTCTGTTCTGGCGCGGGCCGAGGCGGCGGCGCAGTGTCTTATTTTCGTCGAGGCGCGGCGCATTGCGCAGGCGCGCGGCGGCGAGGTCGATCCGGCTTGGCTGTCACAGCGGCACTTCGAGCTGCTGTCGGTTTGTGACGGGACGCCGCCTTCGCTGGCGGTTTTGCGCCGACGGTTGGTTGCGCTGCGGGGTTTGCTGAACAGCCTGCCGCGACGGGGCCTGCGGTTGCTGCGCCGGATGACGGCGGGGTACGATGCGGACGGTGTTTCAGATCAGGATGCACCCGAAGCGCGGCGACGCTTAGACGGTATGGCTGCGAACAGTCAGTGGTGTCCGCAAACGGTTTGGCATCCGCCGGAAGCGGGCCTGCCTATTCGGATTTAGTTACCCGCTCCGGTTTCGGAGCGGGGGTTTTGGCGTGGGCGTCATAATGTCATCCCCGCAAACGCGGGGTTCTGTTTGATGGAAGGTTTGAGCGGTTCGGCAAAATGCCCGCTTTTGCGGGCATGACAGGTTGGTTGGGGCGAAAGATGCCCGCTTTTGCGGCGCATGATACCTGATCGAAAAATCGGTCGGCGCTGATCCCCGCCCATCCTTTCTCTTTGCGAAAATCCGCCGGCGCGCTAGGTCTGCGCCCAGAACATCTGCAGAGAGTCAAATCCATGATCGGTCGTCTGAATCACGTCGCCATCGCCGTCCCCGACCTTGCCGCCGCCGCTGCTCAGTACCGCGACGCGCTGGGCGCGAAAGTCGGTGAGCCACAAGCCGAACCGGACCACGGCGTCACGGTGGTTTTTGTCGAATTGCCGAATACGAAAATCGAATTTCTGGAACCGCTGGGCGAGAACTCCCCGATTCAGGGTTTTCTCGACAAATCGCCCTCAGGCGGCATTCACCACATCTGTTACGAGGTCGATGATATCCTCGTCGCGCGTGATCATCTGGTGTCGCAGGGCGCGCGGGTGCTGGGTTCGGGCGAACCGAAAATCGGCGCTCACAAAAAGCCGGTGCTGTTTTTGCACCCCAAAGACTTCAACGGCACGCTGATCGAGTTGGAGCAGGCATGAATATTTCCAGCCGACGCGCCCGCCGGTTAAGCGTTTCCGCAATGCCAGGAGGCACACGATGAATCCCGTATCAGCCTTTGTCGTTTTTTCGGTGACGTGGTTCATCGCGCTTTACTGTCTGCTGCCCATCGGTATCCGCAGTCAGGAAGAGGCGGGCGACGACATTCCGGCGGGATCAATGGCCGGTTCACCGTCCAAGGCCAACCTGAAAATCAAGTTCATCGGCGCGACGATCATCTCGGCGCTGTTCACGGGTCTGATTTATTATCTGGTGACCGAACGGATTCTGACGCTTGGCGCGCTGGATGCGCTGTTCGGGCTGGAGGAAATCTAAGGCACTTGACTTGTCTGCCGTGCCGCTGCGAAAAGATGGTCATGGGGTTCGCGAGCGCCCCGTGAGGCTCCGGCCCAAGCATCGCATCCCGTTCATCGCCCGATGTGGCCGATAAGGATGCATACTTATGCCCTCACCGAATGAAATCACCCCCGCACAGCTTGCCCGCCTGATCGGCACACCCGCTGCGCCCACCCTCGTTGACCTGCGGATTGACGAGGACTTTGACGATGACCCGCGCCTGATCCCCGGCGCTGTCCGGCACAGCCATACCGGTCTGGACGCGCTGACCCCGTTGGTCGGGACGGGGCCTGTCGTCGTCTATTGCCAGAAGGGGCGCAAAATTTCTCAGGGCGGCGCCGCTGTTCTGAGGGCCGAAGGATTGCGCGTTGAAAGCGTGGAGGGCGGACAGTTCGGATGGCGCGATGCCGGTCTGCCGATGGTGACCGCCGCCGCGCTGCCGCCCCGCGATGCGCAGGGCCGCACTGTCTGGGTGACGCGCCACCGGCCCAAGATTGACCGCATTGCCTGTCCGTGGCTGATCCGGCGGTTTATCGACCCGCGCGCGCGGTTTCTGTTCGTTCCGCCGCAGGACGTCGGGATGGTCGCCGAGAAATTCTCGGCCACGCCTTTTGATGTCGAAGACGTCGCGTTCAGCCATCGCGGCGACCGCTGTACTTTCGACACGATGATCGAGGAATTCGGACTTTCAATAGATCCGCTCGACCACGTCGCGACCATCGTGCGCGGGGCCGATACCAACCGCCATGACCTCGCGCCCGAGGTTGCCGGATTGCTGGCGATGTCGCTTGGTCTGTCGCGGATGTACCGCGATGACCTCGAACAGCTTGAGGCCGGAATGGGCCTTTACGATGC
>CALGNW010000085.1 GCA_937958345.1 uncultured Neomegalonema sp.
GTTCCTTGTGCGGGTTTCGCGCATCGAAATTGCCCTGACCCTGATGCGTCGGAATACGCGTTATGCGGAGAGCAACTAAGAGGGAAAACCCTCGAAAAGCGTGGGAAAACTCTTGATGCGTCAGGTAAAACTGCCGCCGAATCCACGTAATTCTCTTGAATCCTGCTGTCCGGCCAGCGTCCCGGTGATGCCAGACCGCACACCGCACTGACCGGAATGAAGTTCAGGCGGCGATCAGGCGTCCGACTTCATCGGGCAACTGGCGCAGGTGAACCGGCTCTCCGAACAGGCCGTCCATCGTGCGGTCCTCGTCCGGGCGCTTTATTGCCACAGCCGAGAAGCCGGTGATGAACATGACCCGCATTTCCGGGTCTATCTGCTGGGCGGTGCGTGCAAATGCCAGTTCGTCGGCATTTTCGGTGTCGATTGTGGTCAGGAGCAAGTCGTACTCCGTCTCTTCGAGAATGGTCAGGGCCGAGTCGTAATCCGCGACACGCGTGACGCAGTGGCCCACACGCTTGAGGGTTCTGGAGAGATAGCTGCGCATCTCGTCGTTCTTCGTCGCCAACATCACACGCGCCATTCACACGCTCCTTATCTCTTTCGCAGTTCGAATCGCGCTGCGATTGAACCTTTCTTTCCGGCCCGTACGCCGTCTTGATTTGATGATCATGGCCGCATGGCTTAAACATCCGGTGAAGATACGCGGCAAGATTTTATGGAACTTCGGGGAACCGGGATTGTGAGCATACCCGACGAGCATGTGGCACGGGACCGCTGCGGATGGGCCGGACCGCCGGTTTCCGTGCTGGAACCGGCGGTTTTGTCCAGTGCTGCGGTGTTCAGCTCTCCCCATAGCGGGCGGCGGTATCCCGATAGTTTTATCCAAAGATCCCGTCTGGATGCCGTCTCGCTGCGGGCATCGGAGGACGCTTTTGTCGACGATCTGTTTAAAACAGCTCCTCTTTTCGGTGCCCCGCTGGTTGCAGCCGAGTTCCCGCGCGCCTTTGTTGATGTGAACCGGGCCGATGACGAGCTTGACCCCGCGCTGATTGATGCTCCGGCGATTCGGGCGCGGACATTGAGAGTTTCTGCGGGTTTGGGGGTTGTGCCCCGCGTCGTATCCGAGGGACGGACAATTTATAATGGTAAATTAACCATGACCGAAGTGCAGGCGCGGATCACCGCCTGCCATCGGCCCTACCATACTGCGATTCTGGAAGCCCTGCACCGCGCGAAAGAGGCGTTCGGGGTCGGCCTGCTTATCGACTGCCACTCGATGCCCTCGGAGATCGGACGGCCAAGCACCCGGCGCGCAGAGATTGTTATCGGCGATTGCTATGGTGTGTCATGCGGAGCGGATATTTCCGACACGGTTGTGGGTTTGTTCAGCCGCGCCGGATTTCGGGTGGCGCGCAATGCGCCCTTTGCGGGCGGATACCTGACCCACCGCTACGGCAGGCCGCGCCGAGGATACCACGCGATCCAAATTGAAATCGACCGCAGCCTGTATCTGGACGAGGCGCGAATCGAGCCGTTGGCGGGGTATGATGATTTTGCGCGGGCATTACAGCCGGTGATCGCAGGTCTCGCCGAAATGCCCAGCATGCTCGGCGCGGCACTGGCGGCGCAGTAACCCGACTGCAAAAACCGCTCCCCGCCCGACCACAAAAAAGGCCCCGGTTTTATCCGGGGCCTTTTTCATTAATGCGGTGTGCGTTTGTTACTCGACGTCCATCACAAAGGCGTCGATCACGGTCGGGGTGTCTTTGCCCGCCGTCAGGACGGCTGCGATTTTGCCTTTTCCGTCGAGGTACTCGAACCGGCAAACGGTACGGGCATAGGTCTCACAGCCTTCCAGCTCGGCAAAACCGGCCTCGACCAGTGCGGCCTCATCCGCGTCCAGCGGATTGGCGCGCGTCCCTTCGGTCAGTTCACGCGGCGACCATCCGGCCTCGACCATGACAGCGCGTGCATCGGCATAGGCCGAACCGGTCATCAGGCCGTCAAATCCGGCAATCGCCCGTCCGCCGGCAGCAGCAGCGGCAGGCGCGGCAGCTTCGGTTGCGGAACCGGCAGGGGCTTCAGCAACTTTCGCAGGGGGTGCCTCGTACACAACCGGCTTCGTAGCGGCGGCGCCGGGAGCCTGATACAGAACCGGCTTCGCAGCGGCGGCAGCGGCCGCGAGAACAGCGGCAGCTTCCTCAGCGGCCTTTGCCTCGGCCAGTGCCATCGCCTCGGCCTCCGCAGCAGCGGCCTCCTCGGCAAGCTTTGCTTCGGCGGCGGCGGCTTCTTCGGCAAGCTTCGCCTCGGCGGCGGCAGCCTCTTCAGCGGCCTTTGCCTCGGCCAATGCCAGCGCCTCAGCCTCCGCAGCGGCAGCCTCTTCGGCAAGCTTTGCTTCGGCGGCGGCAGCTTCTTCAGCCGCCTTTGTTTCGGCAAGCGCCAGCGCCTCGGCTTCCGCAGCGGCGGCCTCTTCGGCAAGCTTTGCCTCGGCAGCCGCCGTTGTTTCGGCTTCGCCGGTCCCCGAGATTACAGCAGCAGGGTCAGTACCACTATGATCCCCGTCGCCGGAACCACCAAACAGGCCAACGGCGGTCGGAATGCCGATCAGACCCGCTACAATTACACCCGCTACTTTCGTATTGTTCATTTCGGTCTATCCTTTGCGTCTTCGCGCGGAGGGTATTACACCGAGGCCGCGCGACAAGAAGCGTTCGTCGAGATCGCCACCCAGAGGTTCTCATGCCACATAGCCCAGCTTCGGACAAATTGATTGTCGCCCTCGATGTTCCCAATGCCATAGCTGGGGAGCAGCTCGCCACAAAACTAGGCGATACCGTAAACTTTTATAAGATTGGTCTGGGCATGCTGACCGGCGGCGGCTTCGCGCTCGCCATGGAGTTGAAAGAGGCGGGCAAACGCATCTTCATCGACCTGAAACTGTTCGATATCGGTGCAACGATCCAGGCCGCTGTCGAGGGAATTGCCAGCTTTAACATGGACTTCTTAACGGTTCACGGCGACCCGCATGTGGTCCGGGCCGCGGTTGCAGGTCGCGGGAATTCCGAAACAAAAATTCTCGCGGTGACGATTTTGACCTCGCTTGACCGCGAAGATCTCAACCACGCCCTTATTCGCGACGGGGCGATTCCCGATCTGGTTGCCGAACGGGCGCGTCTTGCATTCGCGGCGGGGGCCGACGGCGTCATCGCATCACCGCAGGAGGCGGCACTCATCCGTGCACTGCCCGAAGCCGCCGGTAAGTTGATTGTGACACCGGGTATTCGTCCCACCGGTGCGAATCGGGGTGATCAGAAGCGGGTCGAGACCCCCGGATCGGCCATTGCGGCGGGGGCGGATCACCTTGTCATCGGACGTCCGATTCGCGATGCCGACGATCCTGCCGGCGCGGCGCGCGCGATTCAGGCAGAGATCGCCGCTGCCAGTCGTGTCCACTGAACCGGCCCGTTCCGGTTTTTGCCGCGCCTGTTTCGCGGTTCTCGACTCGCGGCCTGCGAACCACCGTTGTCCTGCATGCCGTTCTCCGCGCTTGCTGTCCCATCCTGAAATCAGCACGCTGTCGATTGCCCACATAGATTGCGACGCCTTTTATGCCTCGGTCGAAAAGCGCGACGACCCCGGCCTTGCAGACAAGGCGCTGATCATCGGCGGCGGCAGGCGCGGTGTCGTATCGACGGCCTGTTATATCGCCCGTCTCAGCGGCGTGCGTTCGGCGATGCCGATGTTCAAGGCCCTTGCACTCTGCCCCGATGCCGTCGTTCTGCCGCCGCGCATGGATAAATACGCCGAGGTCAGCCGCGAAATCCGCACGATGATGCACTCGCTGACCCCGCTCGTCGAACCGCTGTCACTGGACGAGGCGTTCCTCGACATGACCGGAACCGAACGGGTCCACGGCGCAATCCCCGCCGTATCACTGGCGCGGCTGGTCCAGCGGATTTCGGACGAGCTGGGCGTCACCGCCTCGGTCGGGCTGAGCGATTGCAAGTTTCTGGCGAAAATCGCATCGGACCTCGACAAGCCGCAAGGCTTCTCGGTCATCGGACGGGCCGAGGCGCTGGATTTTCTCGAACCCAAGCCGGTTTCAACAATCTGGGGCGTGGGCAGCGCGCTGAACGCCAAACTGCGGGCCGACGGCATTGCCACAATCGGCGACATCAGGCGGCTGGACCGGACCGACCTGATCGCGCGGTACGGCAGCATGGGCCAGCGCCTTCATCAGCTCAGCCATGCCCGCGATACCCGCAGCGTCGATCCCGGCGGAAAAATGAAAAGTGTCTCCGCCGAGACGACGCTGTCCGAGAATCTCAAAGACCCCGAATTGCTGCGCGCGCATCTGTGGCAACTGTCGGAAAAAGTCTCCGCCCGCTGCAAGGCCAAGGATATCGCGGGCCATACCGTGACGCTGAAACTCAAAACCGCCGATTTCCGCACCGTCACCCGCTCGGTCACCCGCGACACACCGACCCAACTGGCCGACGTTGTTTATCATGCCGCCCTGCCTGCGCTGACCGCATTGCTGGGAACCCAGTCATACCGCCTGATCGGCGTCGGACTCAGTAATCTGGTGGCGGCGGAACCCACCGGCGAAACCGGCGGTGTCGACCTGTTCGATCCTGCCGCCCCCACCCGCGCACAGGCCGAACGGGCGGTCGATGCCATCCGCGCAAAGTTCGGCGGCGAGGCGGTCGGTAAGGGAATGAAGTGGCGGCTGCGCAACCCGGAATAGCCGAGGTCGGGAGCCGCCCTCGGGTTAGGTGGTGCCAAAATGACGCAGGCGACTCAAGCCGTTAATATTTTCACCCCTGCGCTTGATCTCGCTGCGCCGCACACCTAACTGATTTTCCAGATACTTCGGTATCGCCGCCCGATTTTAGGGCGTTTCCTCCCTAGACTTCACAGGCCACCCGAGGGTGGCCTTTTTTTTACAAAATCCGGGAATGGGCGGGTGGAGATCCGTCGCGAAGCGCGTGACAGTCCGGCACGCTGCTACCTGCGCCAACTCCGGACAGCACCTGTATCAACGTGGATAAAGTTACTGCCGCGATAGCTGCCGACGCCGCCCATGTTGAGGCTTTTGACGACCTTCACCAACTGACCGCTTTTGACACCGCGGATCTTC
>CALGNW010000086.1 GCA_937958345.1 uncultured Neomegalonema sp.
TGCGGCGGTCGTGCGGGTGCATGGCACGCAAAAGGCATTGGCCATGAGTGCCGATGTCACGCCGCGCTATTGCTTTGCCGATCCGGTTGAGGGCGGCAAGCAAGCCGTGGCCGAGGCGTTCCGCAATATCTGCGCGGTCGGCGCGCGTCCACTGGCGGCGACGGACAACCTGAACTTCGGCAATCCCGAAAAGCCGGAGATCATGGGACAGCTCGTCGGCTGTATCAAAGGCATCGGCGAGGCGTGCGCGGCGCTGGATATGCCGATCGTCAGCGGCAATGTCAGCCTCTACAACGAGACCGAGGGCACGGGTATTCTGCCGACGCCGACGATAGGCGGTGTCGGGTTGCTGGAAGACTCGGCAAAGATGATGACTGTCGGGTTCAAGGCGGCGGGCCAGCCGATTGTCCTGATCGGCGCGGGCAGCGGCGGCCATATGGGACAGTCGATGTATCTGCGCGAGCTGTTTGGCCGGGAAGAGGGTGCACCGCCTCCCGTCGACTTGAACGCAGAGCGTCTGGCGGGTGAGCTGGTTCAGGCGCTGATCGCCAACGGCCTCATCACCGCGTGTCACGACGTGTCGGACGGCGGGCTTGGTGTTGCACTGGGCGAGATGGCGCTGGCGGGCGGTATCGGCTGCGAGGTTCGCTCGCCGGGCGGCGCGGATCACGAGACGTTCTTTGGTGAAGACCAAGGGAGGTATGTGGTGACGCTGGCCGATGCGAATGGGCTTGAGCCACTGAATGAACTGGCCGCCGGAGCAGGTGTTGCGGCGCCTTGGATCGGCGAAACGGGCGGGGATACGGTTAGCCTCGGGGGATCGGCGGTTTCGTTGGCGGCCCTGAGGCAGGCGCATGAGGGCTGGTTCCCGGCATTCATGGGCGAAGGCTGAATGTCGCTGTGACCCTGCCGCCATTGCGGAACGGATGCTAAGGTCTTAGATCAGGGACTGTCGAAGTTACGGAGCGCCCCCTATGCCTATGCAAGCCGGAGAGATTGAAGCCCTGATCCGCGAGGGGTTTCCGAACGCAGAGATCGAAATTCGCGATCTGGCGGGCGACGGCAATCACTATTCGGCGTCCGTCACCGATGAGAGTTTTCGGGGAAAGTCGCGGGTTGCGCAGCACCAGATGGTCTATGCGTCGCTTCGCGGTAAAATGGACGGGTCTGCCGGAGAGCTGCATGCTTTGGCGTTGCAGACCGCCGCACCGGAGGCAAAATAATGGCCGGTCCGCTAGTCGCGTTTGCCTTGCTGATTGGCGGTGTCGCTGCGCTGTTCGGAATTTTGCACCTGATCGCACCTACCGGATTGAGGGCGCGCCCCAGCATGAAAGCCGACCCTCAAATTTTGGGCGGCGAGTTTAATTCCGGTCGGGGAGGGCACACGACCGTCTGGTCTGTCCCGAGCGACGAACAGCAATACGCGAAAATTTGGTCTGACGACCGTAACTAAGGACTTTACCTATGACCGATGCCATCCAAACCCAGATCAAAGAAACCGTCGATACGAATGACGTTGTGCTGTTTATGAAAGGGACGAAGCACTTTCCGCAGTGCGGGTTTTCCAGCAAAGTTGCGAGCGTGCTGAACTATCTCTCGGTCGAGTTTCAGGATGTAAATGTGCTCGACAGTGACGAGATGCGTCAGGGTATCAAGGACTTCACGAACTGGCCGACGACGCCGCAGTTATATGTCAAAGGCGAGTTTGTCGGCGGCTGTGACATCGTCACGGAAATGACGCTGAGCGGCGAATTGGATACGCTGCTGAAAGATAAGGGCGTCACCTTCGATCAGGAAGCCGCGAACAAGGTTCGCGAAGCCAACGGCTAAACCGTTGCAGCGCCCATAAAAAAACCCACGCCGGGGAGCGTGGGCTTTATTAGGGTGGACGCGGAGAAACGAGATCTTTGGGACAAAAGAGGCTCCTCCGCGTCGGCGATAGAGAACGGGGGACCCTCGTATCGCGCTCCATGAACCTGCACCGTATTGGTTAATGAACGGTTATTCTCAAACGCAGTAAATGAGATATGGGCGTTGAGAGCGCGGGATATTGAGACAATTTATCTCGAATTTCTCATCAGCGACGCTGGCGAGCAGGAAGCGCACTGTTCTGCCGGTATTTCCGTTGCAGAGGTGCGTCGGGTGCGTGGTGACAGTTTTGCCCCAAGTGATTCTCTAGCTTAACGGTCGATTCGGGTCGGAATCGGAGCTTGAAGCCGCGAAGAGCGATCCGCGTACGGATTTATTTCTTTTGCAAAATATCGCCACGAATTCGCCATACCCCAGTGATTCAGCGAAAAACTGGGTCATTCTTGGAAGAAATGTCGTTAACCTTAACGGCGATCTGCGATTCAACCTTGCAATGACGGTTAGAGACTCGCTAACTTAGTCGGACTGCTCGATAGGTTTCTTGCCTGTATGAAACCTGCCTCAATCCAACTTAAGGCGCCTTTGCAAAAAGGCGTCTTTTTTTGTGCGTGATTTCGCAGAAACCCTGCCTTGACGCGGGCTTGCCATGCGCGCAGCTTGATGGTGAATGTCATAGCCGATGGAGGATGCGATGAAGGTGATGCAAATTCTGCAACGTAAGGGCAGCGATGCGATCGAGTCGGTTTCGCCCGATTCAAGCCTGTCTGACGTCGCTTCGATACTGTCCCAAAAGAAGATCGGCTGTGTGCTAGTTCTTAATGAAGACGGTAAACTTGCTGGCATTGTATCAGAACGGGACATCGTTCGTGCTTTAGGCGTAAATGGCGGCAAATGCCTTAACGACAGCGTTCGGACGGTGATGACCGCCGATGTGATCACGTGCGTGGTCGAGGATGACGATAACTCTGTGTTGAAGAAAATGACCACCGGGCGGTTCCGGCATATGCCTGTGCTGAGCGACGGCGGCTTGGTGGGATTGATCTCGATTGGTGATGTCGTCAAAGCGCGGATCGACAGCCTGAAGATGGAAAATGAAGAGCTGGAGAATATGATCCGTTCCGCAACTGCTTGATACAGTGTACATTTTTTGCGGTGCGGCGTTCAGTTGCAGAGGCCGCAATCGCGGTGGAAACCGCCGCGCCGAACTGAGATTATTGACCGACATGATTGCGGAGTACGAAGACTAATGAAGCGAATCGGACTCTATCCGGGCACGTTTGATCCGGTAACTCTCGGACATCTCGATGTTATCTCGCGTGCCCGAAAACTGGTCGATCATCTGATCATCGGGGTGGCAGCGAACGAGGGGAAAGGACCGCTTTTCTCGACGGAAGAGCGTGTCGCTCTGCTTCAGACCGAAGTCGATGCGTTAGGAAATGACCCCGGCGTCGGAACGATCCGGATCGAGCCGTTTGACCGCCTGCTGATGGCCTATGCCGCTGATCTGGGGGCGGAAGTTATCTTTCGCGGCCTAAGGGCGGTCTCTGATTTCGAATACGAATTTCAGATGGTCAGCATGAACCGCGCGCTGAATGACCAGATCGAGACGGTGTTCCTGATGGCGGAACCGGCGCATCAGGCGATAGCGTCGCGGCTTGTGAAAGAAATTGCGCGGCTTGGGGGGGATGTTTCCAGTTTTGTGACACCCGCCGTAAATACAGCACTGATCTCGCGATACGGAACCGGAGTTTGACCTGACGCTTTCAACGGGTTAGCCGTCGCGCATGCTCCGGTCTGTCGGGGCGTAAACAAAATTGACGGAGATTGAGATGAGACAGGTCAAGAGCCTCGCGCTCGCACTCATGCTCGGAGCGGTCGCATTCTCAGCGGCTCAAGCAAAGGATAGCGAAGTGGCAGTAAACGACCCCGAAAATACGCTGGTGATGGAACTGGAAAGCGGTTCCGTCCTGATCGAACTGGCACCTGAACAAGCGCCGAATCACGTTGCGCGGATCAAGGAACTGACGCGCGAAGGTTTTTACGACGGGATCGTCTTCCACCGCGTCATTGCCGGATTTATGGCGCAGACGGGTGATCCGACCGGAACCGGAACCAGCGGGTCAGGCAAGAACATCAATGCCGAGTTCACTGATGCTAACTTCGTGCGCGGCGCACTGGGCATGGCCCGCGCGCAAAGCCCGAACAGCGCGGACAGCCAGTTCTTCATCTGCTTTGAAGAGGCATCGCACCTGAACGGCCAGTATACTTATCTGGGCAAAGTGATTGACGGCATGGAACTGATCGACGGCCTGAAAAAGGGTGCGTCCGGCTCCGGCTCGGTAACCGATCCTGACAAGATGGTATCGTTGAAAGTGTACGCCGACACGCAGTAATGCTGTGCGATACGGACCTGACTGTCGGAGAGTGCCGCGGTTGCGGCGCTCTCTTTTTTTGCCGGGTGGCCGCTGGAGCCGCCGAAACCTGATGCGGCGCTGGCGCAAAGAAACGATAGCCCTGACATGACCCGCCCCGATTTGTCCGTCGACCTGTTCGACTTTGATCTACCGGATGATTTGATCGCGTTGCGCCCGGCACAGCCGCGCACGGCGGCCCGGTTATTGGTTTCGCGGCAGGCGGGCCTGCGCGATGATCGTATTGCCGCGCTGCCGGAGATTTTGTCGGCCGGGGACATACTGGTTTTCAACGATACCAAAGTCATCCCCGCCCGTTTGAGCGGCGAGCGCATTCGGGCCGATACGACCGTTGCCGTCGAAGCGAACCTGATCGAGCGAATCGATGCGGCGGTCTGGCGTGTTCTCGCCCGTCCGGGCAAGCGATTGCGGGAAGACGACAGGATCGTATTTTCCGGCGGACTGGCTGCGACTGTCGAGGCAAAGGAGGAGGGTGGTGCGTTGCGCCTGCGATTCGAGCGTTCGGGGGCCGATCTTGATGCCGCCATCGCCGAATGCGGCGTCATGCCACTGCCACCGTATATCGCCGCGCGCCGCGCAGCAGACCGGCAGGACGAGCATGATTATCAGACCGTTCTGGCCTGCCATGCGGGTGCGGTGGCTGCGCCGACAGCGGCCCTGCATTTTGACGAGGATTTGCTGGACCGGCTTGCGGCGAAGGGGATCGGGCGCGCGACCGTGACCCTGCATGTCGGCGCGGGAACCTTCCTGCCGGTGAAATCTGAAACCACCGGCGGGCATGTCATGCATGCGGAATCGGGCATGATAGATGCGCAAACCGCCGCGCAGATTAACGCGGTCAAAACTGCCGGAGGACGGGTGATTTCGGTCGGTACGACCGCATTACGCGTCTTGGAAACGGCAGCAGCAGACACCGGAGAATTGAGCGCGTGGAAGGGGGCCACGGACATTTTCATCTCGCCGGGATATCGCTTTAAAACCGTGGGCGGCCTGTTAACGAACTTTCATTTGCCACGATCAACGCTCATGATGCTGGTCGCGGGTTTCATCGGTTTGGACCGGATGGGAGAAGTTTATCGTCATGCGATAGCCGAACGGTATCGTTTCTACTCTTACGGGGATGCATCTCTGCTCCTTCCGTCCTAGAGAGAATGTGATATTTTTGTAGGCCGGAAAAACTGAGAAGATACTTGCTCTCGGCAGCATGATTGTGAATCATCGCGCTCAGACTATTGATGAATTTTGGGTTAGAAAATCAGCGCGGCCCCAGCGCGCTCTGGAGGATTAAAATGCAGCAGTACACACTTCGTACAAAACTGATGATGGCTTGTGCGATCTCAGCAGGACTGACCGGTGCAGCCTATGCTCAGTCGAACACGGCAGAGCTTGATGCGGCATATGCCGTCAATGATCTGCTTCCACCCGAAGCGAAGCCGGGCGAGTGCTATGCCCGCGTTTACATCCCCGCTGTTGAAAAGCAGGTCGCGCGTCAGGTTCTGGTGAAAGAGGCTTCTGAAGAGCTTCAGGTCGTCGAAGCCGAGTTCAAGACAATCGTCGAGACGATCGAAGTCGCCAAAGAGGCCGAAAAGCTGGAACTGATCCCGGCTGTCTTCAAGACCGAGACCACGACGGTCGAGCTTGAGCCTGAAAAAGAAATCGAAGAAGTTATCCCCGCTGTCTATGAGGATATCGTCGAGAAAGTAAAAATCCGCGAAGCGTACAAGACCTGGAAAAAGGGCGAAGGCCCGATCCAGAAGTACGATGAGGCGACCGGCGAAATCATGTGTCTCGTTGAAATCCCTGCGGAATATAACGAAGTCACGAAACGTGTCGTGAAAACGCCGCCGCGCACGATCACCAAAGTCATCCCTGCTCAGATGAAGACGATGGAAGTGCGGGTCATGGTCGAGCCGCCAAAGACCAAGACTGTCAAGATCCCTGCGAAATTCGAAGAAGTTGAAGTTCGCAAGCTGGTAACGCCGTCGAAAATCGACCGTATCGAAATTCCGGCTCGTTACGAGACGGTATACGAGACGGTGAAGGCATCGCCGGGCCGTATGGAATGGCGTCCGATTTTGTGCAGCACGAACGTGTCGGAAGACATTATCTCGCGCCTGCAGATCGCGCTGCGCGAAAAAGGCTTTAATGTCGGCGTCATCGACGGTGTTCTCGGTGCGGGTACGATGAATGCCGTGAAACGCTATCAGAAAGACAACGGACTTGCCGAAGGGCAGATCACGATTGAAACGCTGGAAGCTCTGGACGTCGCGATTCGCTAAGGCGGGCCATATACGCAAATAGATAAACGGCGGCGCATTCCTGCGTCGCCGTTTTGCATTCGCGACGTCCGAATGTCGCGATTGGACGCGCCGCGACTCGGCGACTGTTAGAACGCTGCGCTGACATTCGATTTTCAGGTGTCGTCATGCTGGCTATATTTCGCAGTTCGTGGGCGCTGTTTCTTGGTATCGGCCTGCTGATGGTCGGCAACAGCATGCAGGGCACGCTGCTGGGTATCCGCGGCGGTCTCGAGAACTTTAACCCGACCGTCATGGGTTTTGTCATGGCGGCATATTTTATCGGGTTTCTTGGCGGATCGTGGCTGACACCCAGTCTGATCCGCAATGTCGGCCATGTTCGGGTGTTTGCCGCGCTGGCCTCGCTGATTTCTGCGGCCTTTATCATCTATGCGGTGTTCGTGAACCCGTGGGCGTGGGCGCTGATGCGTCTGATCGTCGGGTTCGGGTTTTCGGGTGTTTATGTGGTGGCCGAAAGCTGGGTCAACAATGCCGCGGATAATGAACATCGGGGGCAGGCGCTTTCGGCGTACATGATCGTGCAGATGTTCGGGATCGTTATCGGGCAGGCCTTGATCAACCTGTCGAGCCCCGGCGGGTATGATCTGTTTATCCTCATGTCCGTGCTGGTTTCTGTTTCTTTCGCACCGATCCTGTTGAGCGCGGCCCCTGCGCCGGTTTCGGATGCGAGCGAGCGGATGTCGATATCCGAGCTGTTCAAGTCCTCACCGCTCGGGTGTGTCGGGTCGATGCTGCTGGGCGGGATTTTCTCGGCTCTGTTCGGGATGGCCGTTGTCTATGCCGGCGAGCTGGAATTTTCGATAGAAACGACGTCTGCTTTCGTTTCGTCAATCTACATTGGCGGTATGCTGATGCAGTACCCGATCGGTTGGGCTTCGGATCGTATGGATCGACGCCGGGTCATTATGATCGTCACACTTCTGGGGACGGCCGCGTGTGTTCTGGGCATTGTCGGCGCGCCGTCGAAGCCCGCGCTGTTTGTTTCCGCGTTTATTCTCGGCGGGGTTGCCAACCCGCTTTATAGTTTGCTGATTGCGCACACGAACGACTTTTTGCCCCCCTCTAAAATGGCATCAGCCAGCAGCGGGCTGGTGTTTCTGAACGGATTGGGTGCGATGTTCGGACCGGTGACGGTCGGGTATATGATGCAGGTGTTCGGGCCGAACGGGTTCTTTTTGTTCAATGCGATTCTATGTGCTGTTATCTCGGCCTATGCGGCGTACCGGATGACCCAGCGCGCGGCGGCAAACCCCGAGGATACCGGAACCTATGTTCCGGTTCCGGCGCGGTCGCTGGTCGGTGCGGAAGTGGCCGCTGAGATATATTCTGACGAGGTAACCGAGAATGAGTGACGCTCAGGCAGTCCTTGATTTCTGGCTGAATGACGTCGGTCCGCAGGGCTGGTACGTCGCGGCGGATGATGTTGATGCGCAGATCGGCGCGCGGTTCGGTGCGCTGTGCAATCGGGCCATTGCCGGAGAATTGAGCGATTGGACGGATGCGCCGGCATCGACGCTGGCGCTGTTGATTTTACTCGATCAGTTTCCGCGAAACCTGCATCGGGGAAAGGCGGAGGCATTCGCCGGTGATGCAGTGGCACGCGAGGTGGCGCGGGTGGCTGTGGGCCGGAATGACGATTTGGAAATTGCAGAGCCGGGCCGTCAGTTCTTCTACTTGCCTTTCGAGCATTCCGAGAGCCTTGCCGATCAGGATTGGTCGGTTGCCCTGTTCGAAACGCGCATGACAACGATCAGCGATGAAACCATGTGGCATGTCGAGCAGCACCGCGAGGTGATCCGCAAGTTTGCCCGTTTTCCTTTCCGCAACAAGGCTTTGGGCCGTACAGATACGCCGGAGGAGGCGGCCTTTATGGCGGCGGGCGGGTACACACCCGGCCTAAAACTATAAGTTGTATTGCGGTAATTTCGCTACCGTAGTAATTCTGACGCCCTTATGTGCCGGAGGGTAGACTATGAAAATTGACGGGGTTCCTTATCGTTCGATCTGGCCCAGTGCGGACGGTGAAGCGGTCGAGATCATTGATCAGACTTTCCTGCCTTTCACATTCCAAATCAAAAAGTTGCTAACCTGCGCGGATGCTGCGGAGGCGATCAGTGTTATGCGTGTGCGCGGTGCGCCGCTGATCGGTGTGACCGCAGCCTATGGCATGGCGCTGGCCATGCGGGCGGACCCTTGCGATGCGGCCCTGCAGGCGGCGTTTGATACGCTGATCGCCACGCGGCCCACTGCGGTTAATTTGCGCTGGGCGTTGGAGGATATGCGCGTCCGTCTCATGCCGCTTACTGCCGGGGAGCGTTTTGCTGCGGCCTATGCGCGGGCGGGTGAAATCGCGGACGAGGATGTTGAGATCAACCGGCGGATCGGCGAGCATGGGCTGCCGCTGTTGCAGGAGGTGGCCGAGCGTAAGGGCCGCGTGAATGTTTTGACCCACTGCAACGCGGGCTGGATTGCGACAACCGATTGGGGGACGGCAACCTCGCCGATTTATCAGGCGCATAATGCGGGTATTGATGTGCATGTCTGGGTTGATGAGACGCGGCCCCGCAATCAGGGGGCATTTCTGACGGCTTGGGAACTGCACCAGCACGGCGTTCCGCACACCGTTATCGTTGATAATGCGGGCGGGCATCTGATGCAGCATGGCGAGGTCGATCTGGTTATGACCGGCACAGACCGCGTCGCTGCGAATGGTGATGTTTGCAATAAGATCGGCACATATCTCAAGGCGCTTGCAGCGCAGGACAATGACGTTCCGTTTTATGTATGTCTGCCGAGTCCGACGATTGACTGGCGGATTGATGACGGCGTGCGCGACATTCCAATCGAGGAGCGCGACGGAGCGGAGGTGACTCATTTGGCGGCGCTGATGGACGACGGGTCTGTCGAGCCAGCACGCGTTGTCTCGACCGGATCGCGGGTCGCTAACCCTGCATTTGATGTCACGCCGGCGCGGCTGGTGACGGGGCTGATTACCGAGCGGGGTATCGCCGAGGCTTCGCCCCAGGGCCTGAAGGCGATGTTCGGCGCAGAACGCGACGCCGCCGAATAGCCGCTCCTCCCGTGATTGTGTGAGCAATCTCCGATTTCGACCCTATATTGGGAAGGAGAAGGAGAAAGCATCATGTTCAAACGATTTCTTGCCCCTGCGATCCTGTCCCTTGCCGTGTTCGGTGCAGCGCCGATGACCGCGATGGCCGGCCCCTTTGAGACGCTGGAAAAATCAACGGATAAGGGCGTTTCCGCCGCTGTTGATTCGTTTTTGTCCGTCCTGAGCCGCAAGGGCGCGACTGTCTTTGCCGTGGTTGAGCATGCGAAGGGCGCGGAAAAGGTCGGGATGGAGATGAAACCGGCGACGCTGGTTATCTTCGGCAATCCGAAACTGGGGACGCCCCTGATGCTGGAATCGGCATCGATTGGCATTGATCTGCCGATGAAGGCGCTGTTTTTGGAGGGCGAGGACGGGAAAACGCAGGTTTTATATACCGATATCAAACTGGTTGCCCTGCGGCACGGGATTGACCCGGAGGGTCCGGCAGTTCAGAAAGTCGCGAACGCTCTTGAAGGGCTGACCAATGCCGCGACGAAATAGGCCATGACTCAGGAAACCGCGCCCCCGCGCCTTCGCCATCCAGAGAAGGCGCACCGCAAAGACAACGAATCCGTGGCCAAGCCGTCGTGGATTCGCGTTCGTGCGCCGAGCTCGGAGGGCTATCGGAACACGCGCGCGGTTATCGAGGAACACGGCCTGTCTACAGTCTGCCAGGAGGCGGGTTGTCCGAATGTCGGGGAGTGCTGGTCGCAGGGTCACGCGACGATGATGATTATGGGCGAGACCTGTACGCGGGCTTGTTCGTTTTGCAATGTCGCAACGGGGCGTCCCGACGCGCTTGATCCGTTTGAACCGGCAAAGGTGGCGGATGCCGTCGCCAAGCTGGGCCTCGAACATGTTGTGATTACGTCTGTTGACCGTGATGATCTGGATGACGGAGGGGCGGAACATATTGCCCAGACCATCCGTGCGGTCCGGCGCAAGCGTCCCGAGGCGACCATCGAAGTTCTGACGCCCGATTTTCTGCGTAAGGACAGGGCCGTTGATCTGGTTGTCAGGGCGCGGCCCGATGTCTTCAATCACAACCTTGAAACAGTTCCCGGCCTTTACCCCGAGGTGAGGCCCGGCGCGCGGTATTTTCATTCGCTGCGCCTGTTGCAGCAGGTCAAAGAGCAGGACCCGGCGATGTTCACCAAATCCGGCATTATGGTCGGAATGGGAGAAACCCGTTTGCAGGTGCATCAGGTGATGGACGACATGCGGGCTGCGGATGTGGATTTTCTGACCATCGGTCAGTATTTGCAGCCGACGAAAAAGCACTATCCCGTGCGGGAATACATCACCCCCGAGGCGTTTGAAGCCTATGAAAAGGCGGCTTATTCCAAGGGATTTCTGATGGTTTCCGCCACGCCGCTGACCCGCTCATCCTACCATGCGGGGGATGATTTCCGGCGGTTGCGCGCGGCGCGTTTTTCCTCGAACGGATAATTCTTCCTATGACTGCCCATTCCGAACGGCGGCGCGTGCCGTATTCTCCGCAGCAGATGTTCGATCTGGTCTCCGATGTGGGCGCGTATCCGGCGTTCATTCCGTGGATCAGCGGCGCGCGCATTCGGAAGAAATCCGGTTCACCGGAAGAGGGTGAGACGTTCGAGGCGGATCTGGTGATCTCGTTTAAGGTGTTCCGTGAAAGTTATACCTCACTGGTGCAAACGCATCCGGCGTCTGAGAGTGGCGTTGCGCGGATAGACGTTGAAGCGATAAGCGGACCCTTCAACAAGCTGGTTACGCGCTATGCCTTTCATCCTGTCGAGGGCGGCGCGTGTGATATGGCATTCGATGTGGATTTTGCGTTCCGCAGCCGACTGATGCAGCGCGCGGCAGGCGCGGCATTCGATATCGCGATGCGCCGCGTCGCCGGGGCCTTTGAGGATCGGGCGAAGGATTTATACGGCGCGGCCTAGGTCGGTGCAGATTGCAGCGGCGTAAAGTGCATTCACGAAAAATGGATGCCGATTTTCCTGCGGAAAACCTCTAAACGGATGGTGTGCCGCCCAGTTCATCGTCGATGAATTGCTGAACGATGCTGTCAAAATCTGTGTCTGCCTGCATGCCGAGTGCGAGGGCCTTCTTCGGATTGAACTCGACCGCCCATCCCGCGACGATCTGCTCGACCGTCTTGTCGATTTCATAATCGACCAGATCCAGCGCCGCCTGTCCGCCCTTCCGTTCGAGCGAGTCGATCATATCGGCTACGGTGACCGTTATGCCCGGCAGGTTGAAACAGCGGTTTTGCCCGAGGTCTTCGGCTTTCAATTCAGCCGTGCGCAACAGGTTGGCGATCACGGCGCGCGGCGAGGACAGCCAGCCCTTTGTCGCGGCGGGGTCCACGGGGCACATGGCCGGTTCGCCCTGTAAAGGTTCGCGGATAATCGACGAAAAGAAAGACGAGGCGGCAGCGTTCGGCTTGCCGGGCCGGACGACGACGGTGGGCAGGCGGACGCCGCGCCCGTCGATAAAGCCGCGTCGGGAATAGTCGTTCAACAGCAGTTCCCCGATGACTTTTTGGCTGCCATAGCTGGTCTGCGGATTGGTGTTGGTCCAGTCTTCAATCGGTTGCGGAACCTCTCCGCCATAGGATGCGACGGAGGACGAATAGATAATCACAGGCTTATTCGCCGCTGCGCGCGTCGATTCAAAAAGGTTGAGCGTGCCGAAAAAATTAGTGCGCAGGCCCGAAATGAAATCCGCCTCCGCCTGACCGCTGACGACCGCAGCGAGGTGAAAGATGACGTCCCATCCCTTTGCGATCAGCGTGTCGACAGCGTTACGATCGGCAATGTCGAGGGCATGACTGCTGACCCCGAACGACGCCTTGGGCGTTGCCGCTTTGCCGACATCTGCGAGGCCGAGGTGTTTGATCGCCCCGCCCCTCAACGTGCCGCGTTCGGCCAGCTCGGCGGCCAGTTTTGATCCGATGAAGCCGCCGCCGCCCAGTATCAGTATCCGCACTGTCTTGCCTTTCATCGCGGGCCGTTTGCACACGGCCCGCTCGTAATAAATTTAGGGGCTCATTCGCGTTTATCCGCTGAACGCGACGACCTCGGATCGTTGTGCGCCGAGGCCTTCGACTTCGACTTCGACAATGTCGCCGGGGACGAGCCAGCCGGGAGGGGTCATTCCCATTGCGACACCTTCCGGTGTGCCCGTTGCAATGACATCACCAACGCGCAGTTTCATAAACTGGCTCATATAGCTGATGATGAAGGGGACCGAAAAAATCATGTCGGACGTGTTTGAATCCTGACGCGTCTCGCCATTTACTTTTGTCGTAACACGCAGGTTCATAACGTCGCCCGCCTCGTCAGCCGTGACAAGTTGCGGTCCAAGCGGCCCGAAGCCGGGGGCGGATTTACCCTTGCCCCACAACCCGCCGCGTGCGGTCTGGAAGGTGCGTTCGGACACGTCGTTGATTGTGCAATAGCCGGTGACGTAATCCAGTGCCTCGGCCTCGGACACATAGGAACACTCGCGCCCGATAACGATGCCGAGCTCGACCTCGTAATCCAACTTGTCGGAATTCTTCGGCACCGGGATTGGGTCGAACGGACCGGACAGAGCCGATGTTGCCTTCCAGAAGAGGATCGGTTCTTCGGGAATTTTCGCGCCTGTTTCTTTGGCGTGATTGACGTAATTGAGGCCGACGCAGTGAAAGTTCGGCACATCTGCGAGACAGGCGGCAATCCGGCCACCCTCGGGGATAACCGGCAGGTTGCCGAGGTCGGAATTGCGGATCGCATCCATTGTTTCGAGCGAGAGGCTGTTACCGGACAGATTGCCGACCAGCCCCGAAATATCGCGCATGGTTCCGTCGCTGTGTACAACAACCGGTTTCGCTTCGCCTTCTGGTCCAACCCGCATCAAACGCATGTCTCAGTTATCCTATAAAGTTGCTTTGGGACTTCTTACAGCGTCTTGTTGGCCGTAGCCATGCCTTTGAGTCCAATGACGGGCGTAAGGCGCGTATTTCGTGGCAGTTTTCAGGAAATCGCTTTAGGGTTTAAGCGACACTGAATGGCAGACCGGCGGGCAATGGCAGACATCGACTCGGATTCCGGTTATTCAATAGCGGTCGCGCGGGCGCTGTACCGGTTCATTTGGCGGAATTCATCCCGACTGCAAATTCTGACGTGCGGCGTGGCATTGCTGACGCTGCCACTGACGCTCGCGCCGATCGAGTTGCAGCGACGGATTATTGATGATGCGATTGGCGGGCAGGCCGTTGACCTGCTGCTGACCCTTGTCGTGATTTACGCGGCGGTGGTTCTGGCTCAGCAGATCGTGAAATTCGTCTACAACACCCTGCGGGGCAGGACAGCCGAGCATCTGTGCCGCATCATGCGTGAACGGCTTATCAGCACACCGACGGATGAGGATGTCGATGACGGCACGGTTGTTTCGATGCTGACCGGCGAAGTCGAACCCGTTGGTGGGTTTGGCGGAGATGCCTATGCGCAGGTCGTGACAGAGGGCGGCGTTCTGCTGACGATATTTGCGTATATGCTCTACACTGAATTTTGGCTTGCGGTCATTGCGCTGGTTGCTTTTCTGCCTCAGGCATTGGCGACACCTTTGGTGCAGGATCGCATAAACGAACAGTCCGCCAAACGCATTGCCGAGATACGTTCAATCGGCAGCGATGTACTGGAAGCCAAAGACGGTGACGGCGCGAGCGAAGAACGCGCGCTGGAACGGACGGGCACGATCTTCGATATACGGATGCTGATTTTCAGACTGAAATTCGGTCTGAAAGCCCTGCTGAATTTGCTTGATCATCTGGCTGACCTCGCGGTTCTCGGTGCCGGCGGGTATATGGTGATAAACGGTCAGACCGAGGTCGGAGTCGTGGTGGCGTTTTTGTCGGGGCTGTCGCAGTTGCGCAGTCCGTGGCGGACGCTGGTGTCATACTTCCGGGTTTCATCGGACGCACAGTTGCGCTTCAAACTTTTGAAGCAACGCATATCGCTGTAGATAAAGACCGGACGGGCAATAGCGGGCCGCATCCGGTCGTTTAGTTTCCTTAGTGGTTATCCCGCGCCATGACCTCTCCGATGCGTTGGTATTTGGTCGCAAATTCCAGACAGCCGCCGGTTTCCAGTTGTCCGACATGGGTGCGGTAAAGCTCTTGCCATGGGGTTTGGTGCGGCCTGTCAGGTGCGGTCCAAGCATCCCAGCGTTTTGCCCGAACGTCATCGCTGATCTCTAGCGTCAGTGTGCGCGAGGGAATGTCGAGCCTGACGGTGTCACCGGTTTCGATAATGGCCAAGCCGCCGCCAATCGCCGCCTCGGGCGAAGCGTTCAGGATTGAGGGGCTTTCCGATGTGCCGGATTGCCGTCCGTCACCGACGGTGGGCAGGTGCGCGACACCGCGTTTAATCACCGCGTCGGGCGGCTGCATGTTTACGACCTCTGCCGAACCGGGATAGCCGACCGGGCCGACATACCGGATAAACAGGATCGTCTGATCATCAATCCTGAGGCTCTCGTCATTGATCCGGTCGTGGTAATCCTCCGGCCCTTCGAAGACGACGGCACGGGCATCCATGACCCCCTCGCGCCCCGGCTCGGACAGGAAGCGTTCCTGAAAGTCGGGCGAGATAACGCTGGTTTTCATCAGCGCGGAATTGAACAGATCACCGGAAAGGACGATAAAGCCCGCCTCTTTGCGCATCGGCATTGCGGCGGGATAGATGACGTCCGTGTCTTCGCTCTGGCGACCTTGAAGGTTTTCACCCATCGTCTTTCCGGTGATCGTCAGCGGGGTCGGATCGAGCATACCCGCCTCGAGCAATTCGCCCATAACCGCCGGAATGCCGCCCGCGCGGAAAAAGCTTTCGCACAGGTATTTGCCGGCGGGTTGGATGTTGGCGAGCAGCGGTAAATCGTAACCGACACGCTCCCAATCTTTCACCGGCAGGTCAACTCCGGCATGGCGTGCGATGGCGGCCATGTGCGGCGGTGCATTGGTTGAACCGCCGATAGCGGTGTTTGTGCGGATAACGTTTTCGAACGCGGCACGGGTCATAATTTGCGACGGGCGGAGGTTTTCGTGAACAATTTCCACCGCGCGCTTACCTGTCGCATACGCCATTTGTGCGCGCTCTTTGTAAGGGCCGGGAATTGCGGCGCAGCCTGTAAGGCTCATGCCCAGCGCCTCGGCCAGGCCGTTCATCGTCGAGGCCGTGCCCATCGTGTTGCAGTGGCCGACGGAAGGCGCGGACGAACAGACGCGGTTCATAAACTCGTCGTAGTCAATCTCACCTGCGCCGAGCATCCGGCGGCTCTCCCAGACAACGGTTCCCGAGCCGACCAGCTTTCCGCCCCAGTGGCCATCAAGCATAGGGCCGCCCGAAAAGACGATTGCAGGAAGGTCAACCGTCGCCGCACCCATCAGCATTGCCGGCGTGGTCTTGTCGCATCCCGTCGTCAAAATAACGCCGTCGAGGGGATAGCCATGCAGCACTTCGACAAGGCTGAGATAGGTGAGGTTGCGGTCGAGTGCCGCTGTCGGGCGCTTGCCTGTCTCCTGAATCGGATGGACCGGAAATTCGATCGGTATACCGCCCGCGTCGCGGATGCCGTCCCGCAGTCGGCTGGCCAGCTCGATGTGATGGCGGTTGCACGGTGCAAGGTCGCTGCCGGTTTGTGCGATGCCGATGATCGGACGCCCGCCCTGAATTTCTTCGCGTGTCAGGCCGAAGTTCAGATATCGCTCGACATAAAGCGCGGTCATGCCGGGGTTGTCAGGATTGTCGAACCATTCCTGACTTCGCAGCGTCTTGGTTGTTTTTTCGGTCATGCTGGCTCCTCCGCGCGCACCTTTCACGTCGGGGCGCGGAGGGTCAAGGCGTTCGCGCATCGCGTGCGGAAATTTGGCAAAGACGGATGTTGAGAGGCGCTATAAATCGCCGTACAATATTCCTTAATGAAAAATTAAGTAAAAATTTTCTTAATTTATGTAATTAACAAATTAAGTCAGAATTTGAATTGGTAAGAAGGTATTAACCAAGAAGCATGAGGTTAATGGTCGGTATTTTACTGATTGAGAGCCTCCGATGACCGATATTTTCATTTCCTGCGAGCCTGACGACCAAGCAAATGCGCGGCGGCTTGTCGATTCACTGCGCGCTGTCGGATATAAGGTTGCGTTCGACGAAGCGGATCAGCAAAGCCGCGTATCCGATATCAAAAGCATCGCGGATCGGATTGCGGCCTCGAAAGTGATTTTGACGCTTTGGACCGGTTGGTCCGTCAGGTCTGAACGGGTGATCGAAGAATCAGAGCGGGCGCTGAAAACCGGTAAATACGTCGGCACGGTTCTCGATACCAACATCCGCTTGCCGGCGCAGTTTGCCGGTCTGCGCACAGCCGATATGACGGGCAACAGTCGCGAGTCGGAGGAGTTTGATTGGCTGTGCGAAACAATCGACACGATAATCGGTTCGCCGGAGCATGTGATTGAGCCGGAACGCACCGCCAAGGCAAGCGTGACAACGAATGCCGAGGGCGCAATTTGGGCCAAGGTGACCGAGTCCGATAATCCGCCGGGCTATGAATTTTATCTGAACCAATATGGCCGCGCGGGTGCGTTCGCCGCAGAAGCGCGTCAACGCCTGCGCGAGTTGACGACGTGGTGGTATCGCCTGGGGCGGTTTACCAATGCCGGCTGGGTCAAGGCGATTGCCGCCGTGACGATTTTCTGCGGCGCGGCAGCTTTGTTCACAATGAGTCAAAGCAAGGCGAACATGGTCTCGCAGGATCAGTACGCAGAATTGCAGGTAGAGGGCAATCAGCTGCGAAGCCAGCTTGCGGCGGCGAACGACTCGCGCCTGCGCCTGATCGCTTCGTTCCGCGATAAGGTGGACCGCGACGAGTATGTCGCGCTGAGTGATCGTGCCCGGGAACTGGAAGAAAAATTGAACCGCTCGACTCAGGCGCGTGTAAACGAGCCTGACGGTCAATATGATCTAGCCCTGCTGGGCAAGCCCGAAGACGCCTCGGCGTTTGAGGAGTTAGACAGATCGCTCGATGATTTACTCGGTGGCCGGAATGCGCTTGAAAACGCTGTTGACAGCCGCGCGCCGGGTGGCATCGAACCGGCTTCCGGTTCACCGTGGACCTGTTCTGTCGAAGGTGGCGACGGAATCAACTTTGGTTCGACATGTTGGCCGCGCACCGCAAACCGGATCGCACTCGAAGGATTTGGCATTGAAACTGCGACTGACCTTGCGCCCGTTGAATTGCTGCGCGAGCTTGAGATGTTAGAGGTCGCCGGAGCGCGTATCAGCGAACTTCGCCCGCTATCGTCGATGACGGCGCTGCGCGAACTTAACATCTCGGGCACGGGCGTGACAGACATCGCTCCGCTGGCCTTATTGACCGATCTGGAGGCCCTCGATTTACGCGGGACCGCCGTCACGGATCTCTCGCCGCTGAAGAATTTGGAGAAGCTTAAATCCTTCTGTCCGCCGCAGGGGCCCTGCACGGTGAACGACATCGCGAGCGTGCAATCCTATCTGGATGAAAACGCGCGCTGAATGTAGTAGCCTGACCGAAATTTCGGAAAGGGCGATGCATGAACAAGATTGATCTGGAAGGCCGGACGGCGATAGTGACGGGCGGCGCGCAGGGAATTGGACGCGCCGTTGCCGAGCGTTTTGTCGCGTCGGGCGCAGATGTCACGTTGTGGGATTCCGATCGTGCCCGTGCCGAACAAACTGCCGAGGCTCTCGGATGTTCGTTTGTTGATACCGATGTGAGCGACTGGGATCGGGTGCGTTCTGCGGCAGCGCGCACCCATGCGACCGTCGGTAAGATCGATATTCTGATCGCCAACGCAGGGATCGCCGGTGCGAATGCGACCGTCGCGGATTATGAAATTGATGAGTGGCGCAGGATCATGTCGGTCAACCTTGACGGCGTTTTCCATTGCTGCAAGGCGATTGCGCCGCTGATGATCGAGGCCGGTTATGGCCGCATCGTCAATGTTGCGTCGGTTGCAGGCAAAGAAGGCAATCCTAATGCCAGTGCCTACTCCGCCTCGAAGGCTGGAGTGATTGCTCTGACTAAATCGCTGGGCAAAGAATTGTCGGCGCACAATATCGCGGTCAATTGCGTCGCGCCTGCGGCGGCAAGAACCGCGATTTTTGACCAGATGGATCAGGAGCATATCGACTACATGCTGTCGAAAATTCCGCGTAACCGATTTCTTGAGCCGGACGAGGCGGCGGCGATGATTGCGTGGCTTGCGTCGGAGGAAAACAGTTTTTCGACGGGGGGTGTTTTTGATCTTTCCGGCGGTCGGGCGACGTATTGAACCGCGTCAGAGTTGAACGCGGCTCTGTTTTTCGTTGCTGAGATAAACGGCGTCTTCGATTTCGCGGTTGCGCATATAATCGGCGGCGCTGTTTTCCATCGGTGCGCCGTGCAGAATATGATCGAGAAAGGCCCTGCAGGTGGCGAAGACGCAATCGCCGCCGAACAAATTATCATGCCACGGATAGGTGTGCTCGGTTTCGGTTGCCGACCCGTGGCGCCGCATCCAAATGCGGGCATCACCGTCGAGGCGAAGCGAGCCGTCTGATCCCTCGATCAACATTTCTCCCATCGTGCGACGGGTATTCTGCGCGCGGTGATCGACCAGCCGGTTTCCGTCGAATAGCGCACGCAGGTCGCCGGGGAAATCGAACAGGATGATCCCCGCATCCTCGCCTGCGATGGCGGGGTTCAGTCTTTTGAGGCTGGCAAAGACGCCGGTCGGTTCGCCGAAAAAATAGCGGAACAGGTCGATCTGATGGATCGCTGTTTCGCGAACCAGAAACCGTTCCATCTTTTGAAAATATGGTTGGCGCGCGAGGTAGGCGTCGTCGCCATGGCCGTCACCGGGCCGCAATCGGAAGGTCGCCTGATAGACCTTGCCGAGCGCGTTGGTATCCAGCAGTTTTTTTATCTCGCGATGCCACGGCTGATAGCGGAAGTTTTCGTGAATAGAGACGGTCATTCCAGCGGCAGTGATGAATGCAACGGCCTCGCTCGCCTCTTGTGCGGACCGGCAGAAGGGTTTCTGGCATTGCAGGGCCGCACCGGTCGGGGCGAGTGTTCGGATCAGGTCGAAGTGCGTTTCCGGAGGCGTGGTTATGTCGATGATATCCGGTTGAACCTGCGCCAGCATCGTATCGACATCGGCAAAGCTTTCGGAGAAGCCGAATTCCCCGGCTGCCGCGCCCGCGGTCTTGCTGTCGAGATCAACGACTGCGGCGCAGGCGACCTCGGGCATCCGCGACCATGCCTCGAGATGAAAGCGGCCAAAATATCCGGCTCCGATGACAGCGGTTCGCAGCGGGGTCATGCTGCCTCGAGATAACGGGCAAGCGGGCCTAGATCGGCTTGCCAGTGGGGCAGGGGCAAACCCGCGACCGGGCTTTGGAATGAGCCGATTTGTTCACCGAGCAGACAACCGAGATAGGCGGTCGTCAGATCCGGTCCACCGAATGCCAGATTTGAAATGTTCTTGAGCCTTTTGCTGTATGAACAGTCGAGGTGCGGACGCCCCAGCGCGTCGTTATTGAAGGCGGTTTCTACAGCGGACAGATGAGAGGGATCACTGTCCTCGACCACAGTTGTGACAGCACCGTTCGCAATGCGCAGCACGCGGTTCGAGATGATGGATGTCACCCACAAACCGCCTTCCACATCGACTGTCAGACCGTCAGGAAAAGTCCCGGCCTTGTGAGAGACGAGCGTTTCCCTGTCGCCGAGCGCGCCATCCTCCCGCAGGCTGAATGCGGTGGTGCGGCGGGCAAAGGTTTCGTTGACCCACGCGGTTTTATCATCGGCAGAAAAGGCGATTTCGTTCGTATAACCCAAGCCGTCGGCAACGATCCGTGTCGTGCCGTTTTCATGGATCGCGACGAAGCCACTGCACGCGGTTTGACGGTAATCGGCGGCGCGCGGGGTCAGGCGTGTCGAGACGGTGATCCAGATACGGCGGCTTCGGTCGAGCGTTACGAAATTGGCGGGGGGCATCGGCTGGCCGTTGGCTTGGTCTGTCACCAGTTCCGTTCTGCCATCGGCGAAGAGCCTGACAATCGCCCCGCGCGCGTCGCCGAGATGGGCAAGCAGAAACGAGCCGCCGGGTTCGAGTGCGATCCCGTTCGGTTTGAGCGCCTCGCTGACACTTTCAGCAAGAATGTGCGATGTTCTTCCGCTTGGAGAGATAACGCTGACGCCGCCATTGCCGTGCCAACAGGGTGCGAACAACAGGCCGCTGTGATGCGCGATGACGCATTCCGGTCTGTTTAGCCCCGAGGCATGAAATGCGATGTCGTCAACAGGGATCACCGGGTTCTCAATTCACTTCATTTGTTACGCTATGAAAAGCCGGTTCGACATCAATGTCTATGGCAACTTATCCAGCAAGGCTGTGGTGTCGGCAAAAGCATGTTCACCCGCCCCGATGCGGGACCAGTCGGCCATCTGGTTTCGGAACCATGTGCGTTGCCGTTTTGCATAGCGGCGGGTGTCGGCCTTTCCTGTTTCAATGGCATCTTCGAGTGTTATTTCGCCGCGCAGATGAGCCATTAGGGCCGGTCCGCCGAGCGCCTTTAGGGAAGGTGTACCCTCTGCGATTTCCCTTGCAGCCATAGCAGCGGCCTCGTCCAGTGCGCCGTATTCGACCATTTCATCGAACCGTTGCTCGATCCGGTCTCGCAGCCAGTCCGGGTCAGCCTCCAGCACAATCGATGCCTTTGTCTGGCCAAGCGGCAGCAGGGGTGGGGGTGTTTGCTGAGCCCATACGGCCAGTGACTTTCCTGTGTGCTCGAAGACTTCCCAAGCCCTGACGAGTCGGCGGGGGTTCATGGGATCGACGCCTTCAGCCCTTGGATCGCGGCGCAGCAACTCCTTGTGAAAGGCTGCCCGCCCCATGCGGGACAGCTCATTTTCAGCGGCTTCGCGCACCGTGTCTGGGATCTCGGGTATCATCGACAAACCGCGCAGCAGCGAGGTGAAATAAAGGCCGGTTCCGCCAACGATAATCGGGCGGATACCGGCCTCGCGGGCCTCCTTCAGGACGCCGTACATTTCGCGCAGCCATGCTCCGACCGAATAGCTGTCCGCCGGATCAATATGACCGTAAAGCCGGTGGGGAACCTGATCTTCCTCGTAGGATGAGGGCCGTGCTGTCAAAAGCGACCAGCCATCATAGACTTGCATCGAATCCGCGTTCACGATGACGCATCCGCCCAGTTGTTCGGCCAACTCCAGCGCGAGGCTGGATTTGCCCGAGGCGGTCGGCCCCGCAATCAGGATGGGCTCCGTCATCGTTCCTCAATCTCCGTTATCGACCCGTCCGAAATGCGAACGACCCTGTCCGCCAGCATATCCGCTTCGGCCTGCGCGTGTGTGACATAAAGAATGGGCGTTCGCGCCTCGGATTTCAGCCTCGATAGAAACGGCAGGATCTCATCTTTGCGAGCCTGATCCAGATTGGCGAGCGGTTCGTCCATTATCAGCAGTTCCGGCGCCGCCAGCAAGGCGCGCCCGATTGCGACACGCTGCTTTTCTCCGCCCGATAACCGGTTGGGGCGGCGTTGCAGCAGGTGCTGCAAACCCAACAATGTCGTGATCGGTGCGACCTCAGGTCGGCCTGCACGCGGCAGTAGGCGCCAGCCGTAAAGCAGGTTTTTTTCGACGCTCATATGCGGAAACAAGCGTGGCTCCTGAAAAACCACGCCAACGCGCCGTGTTTCGGGGGGCAGGGCGATACCCGCCGCCGTGTCGAGCAAAACCCGCTCGCCCAGCGTAATCCGGCCCTGATCAGGCCGCCCGAGACCGGCCACCGCCTTTACAATCAGGGTTTTTCCCGAACCCGATGGACCGAACAGCACGGTCGCGCCGCTTTCGGCGTTAAACGCCACATCGAGCGCAAAGCCCGGCCATTTCTTGCGCAGGGAAACATCGAGCGCGCTCATGAATCGCGGCCTGTCAGCCGGCGCTGGGTGCGTGCGTTCAGCCACTCGGACAGCGCCACGGCAATCAGGGCGACAATCGCGGAGATGACAGCGAGGCGAAATGCGATGTCTTCGCCGTCGGGGGATTGCAGCGCGGTATAAATCGCGAGCGGCAGTGTGCGGGTTTCGCCGGGGATGTTGGCGGCAAAGGCGATTGTTGCGCCGAATTCGCCCAACGCCCGTGCAAAGCCGAGGATCGTGCCTGCAACAACGCCCGGCGCGGCGAGGGGCAATGCGATGGTGAAAAACACTCGGCGGTGGCTGGCCCCCAGCGTTCTAGCAGCGTTTTCAATTCCGCTGTCCACCGCATCAAAGGCCAGCCGGATCGCGCGGACCATCAACGGAAAGCCCATTACCCCCGCCGCAATCGCCGCCGCTACCCACGTAAATGCGATTGAAATGCCACAACATTCTCTCAACGCGCCGCCAAGCCATCCGTTGCGCCCGAAAGCCAGCAGAAGCACATAGCCGACGACGACAGGGGGCAGAACCAACGGCAGATGAATCAGTCCTTCGATCAGCCATTTTCCGAAAAACCGTTTTCGCGACAAAATCCACGCGGCCCATACCGCAAGGGGCAGGGCGATTATCACCGCAACCCCTGCGACCTTCAGCGAGAGCCATAATGCCGTCATTTCGGGTTGGGTG
>CALGNW010000087.1 GCA_937958345.1 uncultured Neomegalonema sp.
CTTTGACGACAATCAACCGGCGCAACGCCGCCTCGGCGGGACGCAGGATCAGCAAAACCGCTCCCCGCACGCTGCGCCGCACCGTCGGAACCGGCGTTTTGCCGTCCGACCCGATCATCACGAACATCGCTGTGGCAATCCACAGCAAGTCCCTCTGATACCGGTCCAACGCGCTCTGCCAGTCCATCTCAATCCCTGTTCGCATACAATCCGAAACGGAACATATCATAAACATTGACGGAGCGCAAGAGATTGGTGAATACGATCCGCTCTCTAAAACTTCATCCGCAATCCCAGCGTTGCCGAAAAGGTATCGAGGTCGTCTTCGATTGTGCCGGTCAACGATCCGTCGGGTGCAAGGCGTCGGCTCTCAACCCCGAACGCACGCTGATAGCGCCCGTCGAGCGTCAGGGCGTACCGGTCGGAAACCGCATAACTGACACCGGCGATGAACTGGCCTGTCAGCACCTCGTCGGAATCACTGACACTGACACCGGGGCCGTACACAAAATCCTGCTCGGTAAACGCAACGCCAATTCCGACGCCGGCAAACGGTGTCACAGGAATCCCCGCAAGCGGCAGGTCGACGAGGACATTGGCGAAAACCGAGGTCGATGAGCTGTTGCCGCCGACATTGATTTCGGCATCCGGTCCATTGCCCGAAAAGAAAATCTGATCGACGTCATTCTCGCGATAGGACAGCTCGACCTCGGTACGCAGACCGGCACGGCCAAAATTTCCCCACGCTTTTCCCAGCGCACCGCCGACAACGAACCCCGTGTCATACTCGTTTTCGACGGTCTCGGGGCTTCCACCGATAGCGCCGGAAAACTCCGCATTATTTGCGAAATTTCCACCGGCAAAAACAGAACCGTAAAAGCCCGAACCGGCTTCTCCGGCTGCCTGCGCAGGCGACGCTCCGAATAACAGGACGACCGATAGACTGCGGAAAAGGGTAGCAGGGCGAAGGGTAATCATTTCATTTTCTCCAGTGTGTTTGAACACTGAGGAAACACCCCGCACCACGACCTTATTCGGCGGGTTTCAGTCACGTTCACTGACGAAACCGTCAGTAAAAGACGCGCGCAGCACGGCCCGCCGCGGCAACGCAAAGCTTGCCCCGTGGCGGCTCTATCCCGAAAATCGGGACATGAATGTCAAACCCTGAATCGCCCTTACAAAACGCCGGGCATCGATCCTTCGCGGGACGATTCTTCCAGCCACTCCCACAGATACTTTGCGTAGGACCGAAAGCAGAGAATTTCGAACACATCCGGCCCGTCGCCCGACTGCCAGAACGCCGCGGCGACATGCGAAATGCGCGTGCGGCGCAGATCGCCGACGGCAAACTTATCGCGCGCCAGATCAACCGGCGCCCCCTTGGCCAGCACTTCGCGGGCGGCACTTCCTTCCAGCCGGAACAGCGTCCGCGCGTCCGACACGTCCACTGCGAGGTGATGCACACCGGACAGCTTTTCCGTCAGCACCGCCACCGCGTCCGCCGCCTCGCCGTAAGGCATCAGCAGCATCAACTCATCCGGTGACATCCACAACGCCGTGTCGGTCGCCTTGCGCACACCGGGCATATCAGATCCGACAGCAGCCTTCACCGCCGCCGCAACCGACGCCTCTGACAGATCAGCGCGCAGCGTCACCATCCCGCGCAAGGGTTGGACCGACAGTTTCAGTCCCCCTGCGCCGGTATCCGAAACGCCCTCGAGCAGCGGGCGCGCAAGACTCATATCCACTTCAGACATCCTGACGCTCTCCCTTTTTGTCGTAGAACACCGGATCACAAATCACGGCCCGCGCAGTCTTGTTCTTGGCGGTCGAGACTTCGATCACCTCGCCGAACCGTCCCTGCCCGCCATTAATCAGCGCCATCGCGATCGAGCGTTTCAGTGTCGGTGAGAAATACGTCGAGGTCACGTGCCCGATGGCCTTGCCGCCCTCTACGCCATGCGCCCCGTCCGGCAGCACTTCGGTCGGGTCTTCGGTCATCAAACCGACAAGCTGTTTCCGGTCAGGCCGCGTCAGGTCAGACCGCTCCATCGCGCGCTTGCCGATAAAGTCTTCTTTTTTCTTCGACACCGCCCAGCCCATGCCGACGTCATGCGCGGTGACAGTCCCGTCCGTCTCGTCGCCAATGACGACAAAGCCCTTTTCAGCGCGCAGGATATGCTGTGCCTCGGTCCCATAGGTTCCGCCGCCCAGTTCTTCGGCCTTGGCGTGCAGCACCTCCCACAGCGCCAAGCCGAACGAGACCGGCGTCGCAAATTCGAACGACAGCTCGCCGGTGAACGAAATACGGAACGCCCGCACCGGACATCCCGCCAGCGTCCCCTCGGCCATGCTCATAAACGGCAGGGCATTAAAGTCGATATCACTGTCGAGGCTGTTGAGCAGGTCGCGCGCCTTGGGTCCGGCCACCGCAATCTGGGTGAATTGCTCGGTGACATTGGCGGTATAGACTTTGAGGTCGAACCACTCGGTTTGCAGCCATTCCTCAAACCAGCCGTGAATATTATCCGCACCGCCCGAGGTCGTGTGACACAGGAAAGTCTCCTCGTCCAAACGCACAACGACGCCGTCGTCCATCAGAAAGCCGTTTTCGTTATTCATCAGGCCGTACCGGCACTTACCGGGTTTCAGCGTCGACATCATGTTGGTGTACATCATGTCGAGAAACTTGGCCGCGTCCGGTCCCTTGACGATGATCTTACCCAGCGTCGAGGCATCCAGCACACCAACCGTATTGCGCACGCGCAGGCACTCTCGGTGAATCGAGGTGTCGCGGTCCTCGCTGCCCTGCTGATAACGATAAGGCCGCCGCCAGTCGCCCACAGGCTCCCAATCCCCACCCCGCGCCGCGTGCCAGCCATGCAACGCCGTCTCGCGGACAGGTTTGAACAGGTTGCCGGTTTCGCGCCCCGCAATCGACCCGAACGAGATCGGCGTATAGGGCGGGCGGAAGGTCGTCGTACCGACCTCGGCCATCGTCTTGCCCAGCGTCTTGCCGAGGATGGCGTGGCCGTTGATGTTGGACAGCTTGCCCTGATCCGTCGCCATGCCCAGCGTGGTATACCGCTTGGCATGCTCGACGGATTCGTAGCCCTCGCGCGCTGCCAGCGCCACATCGGCCACCGTCACATCGTTCTGGAAATCGAGGAAGTGCTTACCGCCGAGGGCCGCCTTGCCCGCCGAAGGCGTCACCCAAACCGGATGCGTCGGCGTCTCGGCGGTCGCGGAAACATCCGGCACAGCCGCCGTTCCGCCCATGCCCAGTTCGGCCAGCACCTCCGCGGCCACAGCCGCCGCCTGCGCCACAACCGCATCCGTGGTCAGCGCACCATGCGCGCCGCCCGCAACATGAACCATTGCCTCGGCATCTCTGCCGCGCGGCGGGTTCGCGGGATCAGGGCGGTACATCACCGCCTCCTCGTCCCACATCGCCTTACCGCCGGAATGCGAATACAGATGCACGACGGGCGACCAGCCGTTCGACATGGCGACACAATCACATTCGATCGTCGTGCCGGGGGCTTCGGGATTATCGAAATCGACCGTCTCGATTGACGCCAGCTTGTTGCGCTTGGCCTTTGCCTTGCCGATGCCGGTATTCGGCCTGATCTCCAGCCCCAAAGCCCGCGCCGCGCCGACAAGCGGTCCGTCCGGCTCGCGGCGGCTGTCCAGAATCGCGCGCACCGTGCAGCCCGCCTCGGCCAGCGCCAGCGCCGTGCGATAGCCGTCATCATTGGTCGTGTAGACGACGGTTTTCTCGCCGGGAGACACCCCCCACAGCTTGACGTAATCACGCACCGCACTCGCCAGCATCACGCCGGGCAGGTCGTTATAGTTGAATGCGATAGGCCGCTCGATCATCCCTGTGGCTGCGATCACACGGCCCGTGCGAACCCGCCATAACCTGTGCCGGACCTGCGCCGCCTCGCCGCGATCTCCGCTGCGTTCATACAGCAGACAATAGTTATGGTCATACGCCGCCGAACAACAGGTGCGCAGGCGGATGGTGACATTGTCCATCGCCTCCAGTGCCGCAATCGTCTCCTCAAGCCAAACGCGCGCAGATTTGCCGTCAATCTCGGCATCATCATCGACCAGCAACCGCCCGCCGAGGCGCTCGGTCTGCTCGGCCAGAATCACCCGCGCACCGGCCTCGCCCGCTGCCTTTGCCGCGATCAGACCGGCAACACCGCCGCCCGCAATCAGCACATCGCAAAACGCATAGGTATGTTCATACTGCGCGCTGTCCGCATGGGTCGGCGCTTTGCCGAGACCCGCAATCCGGCGGATCACCGGCTCCCAGAAATACTTCCACGCATGGCGCGGATGGATGAACGTCTTGTAGTAAAACCCCGCCGGATAAAACCGCGACGCCGCCGCGTTCAGCACGCCGACATCGGCCTCCAGACTCGGAAATCTGTTCTGGCTGGTCGCATCCAATCCGTCATGCAGCTCGATTTGCGTCATGCGGATATTCGGCTCATGCGTTCCGGCATTGCCGAGGTTCACGAGCGCATTCGGCTCCTCCGGTCCCGACGAGACAACCCCGCGGGGACGGTGATACTTGTACGACCGGTTGACCAGTTTAACGCCATTCGCCAACAGCGCCGAGGCCAGCGTATCACCGGGATGGCCGCTATAGGATTTGCCGTCGAACAGGAACTTGATCTGGCGGGTACGATCCACCAGCACGCCGCCGGTTTCTAAACGATGGGACTGGCTCATTTCACGCGGCCCTCGGCTTTAGCGGCTTCAACACGGTCGAGAATATCCTGCGGCGGGGTCGTCACATCGGCCTTGTACACCCCGAACACTTCCAGCGTCTGGGTCGAGCGGGCCATATGGAACCACTTGCCGCAGCCGAATGCGTGCCGCCAGCGTTCAAAATGCACCCCGCGCGGGTTTTTGCGGTCGAAAAGATAGCTTGAGAACTCGGCATCCGAGCTGCCCGGCCCGAACCGCACGATATGCGCCTCGCCGCCGGGGGCAAATTCGGTTTCTTCGCCGGAAACCCCACAACAGGGACAATCAATCAACAGCATATCGGCATCCTCGTAAGGCTCGCATTCTCTTGGCCCAGAGCAACGTGCGAACAATCGTAATTATGATGCATCGAAAGGCGCACACTCTTGATGCGGCTTTCGATTCCGGTCAGGCGCACGGTGCTCTATGGCAGGTTTTTCCGAGCGCGCAAATCCGTCAGACTGTCGCCCCTTCGCGACTCCGCGCGGGGCCGGCAGGTGCTTGTTATCTCGGCATCAGGACATATCTACTAGGTTGCGGAGCAGGAGGGCAACGATGCCGGAACATGTCAGAAGCATCCAGTGCTGCTATTGCGGGGCGTCGACCCTCGTAAACCTGCACGAAGCCAATGCAAAGTCGCTGAAATGCCGTGAATGCGGTGCGGGCATGTCCATCGGAAAGATGGAGCATGTCGCCGCACGGCCCGAGGCAAGCGTCCGTAACGACGAGGCGGTGAGGCAGCTTGCCCCCCAATGGACCGGAAGGCGCGACTGGCTCGGCAAGTGCAAAGATGATGATGACGACGATGATGATGACGACCGCCGTAAGCCCAGAAAGAAAAAGGGCTTCTTTGATCGCCTCGAAGACATCTGGGACGAGGTCGAAGACATTTTCGACTGACCGGCGGCCTTCATTCTTGCGTCGCCGCGCTTGACCGCGGAACCGGGTTTTCGCAGCGTTGTGCAGGGCTTCGGTCAAACAAAACCGCAAAAACAACGCCTTAAACGAAACGTCAAACCAAGTTCGCAAAAAGTTCCACTTTGCGCTTGTTCTTTCGATGTTCCTGATATAGCGTTGGAACATCACAGCAACCGTGGTGGTCGAAATGTATTACAACGCAGAAGACAAACAGCAGTTCATTCAGGGCGAGCGCGACAGCCTTGCCGCCTCCGCCCTCTATGCCCGCCTTGCCCTCTCCCGCGCCGAAGCCGACGCACAACGCCTTACGATGGCGGGCAGCAAACCGGCAGAGGACCGCGCCTATGCCATGCGCGAGCGCGTCCGCGCCGCACACCGCGAGGCGATGAGCTTCGAATCGGATATCGAAGAAGACGACGAATACGGCGATATGGACGAATACGGCTACGCCGCCTGAAACGGCCCGCCCATAAAAGCGTTACGCGTCGGCGTCATCAGCGCCGGCCTCTGAATCGCTCTTCAAATCGCGGGCGACATGCGGATCGGCAAACATACGCCGGGTTTCGTCCATACGGTCAAAACTGCGGTCGAGTTCGAATTTCAACGCCGGTGCGAATTTCAGCGACAGGCCGTTCATCACTTCATGGCGCAGCGGTTTGGAATGTTTCCGCAGGGCCTTCAGAACCTCTTCCTGGTCTTTGCCGCCCAGAACCGAAATATAGGCGGTCACCACCTTCAGATCAGACGAAGGCGCTGCCTCGCTGACGATGATCGACGTTCCGGCAAGCGCAGGATCGTGCAATTCGCCGCGCATCAGAATTTCGGAAAGCTGACGGCGCACCAGTTCTCCGACGCGCAGGGCACGTTGGCTGGGGCCGCGCGGCGCCGAGGATCGCTTGGGCATGCTCTAGGGTCTTCTCAACTACGTTCGTTCAAGCATCGCCCGCAGGCGATGCTTCGGTTTTCCCGCGATACGCGGTTGCAGATGCTTAATCCAGCGTCCGTTCGACTTCCTGCGTCTCGTAGATCTCGATGACATCGCTTGCGCGCATATCTTCGTACCGCTCGAACGCCATACCGCATTCCTGACCGGACTGGACCTCTTTGACCTCGTCCTTGAAACGCTTGAGCGTCTTGAGACGGCCTTCGTGAACCACGACGTTATCGCGCAACAGGCGGACACCTGCCGAACGGCGGGCGACGCCCTCCGTGATCCGGCAACCGGCAATATTGCCGACGCCCGTAATCTTGAAGACTTCGAGAATTTCCGCGTACCCGATAAAGGTCTCTTTGATCTCCGGCGAAAGCAGACCGCTTGCGGCCTTTTTCACGTCATCGACCAGATCGTAAATCACCGAGTAATAGCGCAGCTCGATGCCCTTCTGGTTCGCAGAGTTCCGTGCCGCCGAGTTGGCGCGGACGTTAAAGCCGATGATCGGCGCACCCGACGCTTCGGCCAGCGTCACGTCGGATTCCGTAATCGCACCGACACCCGAGTGCAGGATACGAACACGAACGTCTTCGTTTCCGACCTTTTCCAGCGCCTGAACAATGGCTTCCGCCGAACCCTGCACGTCGGATTTGACCACCACCGGCAGTTCCGCCATGTCGCCGTCGAGCTTGGCCTGCGCCAGCAATTCGTCGAGCGACCGGCCCGCACCGCGCGCCGCCTGCTTTTCTTTCGCCGCGTTCTGGCGGAATTCGGCAACCTCGACGGCCTTTTTCTCGTTCTCGACCACGACGAGCGTATCGCCCGCTTCCGGCGTACCGTTCAGACCCAGCACTTCGACCGGAACAGACGGTCCGGCAGATTTCGTGCGGTCGCCGTGATCATCGATCAGGGCGCGAACCTTGCCCCACTGTTCACCGACAACGAAAATATCGCCGACTTTCAGCGTGCCGCGATTCACAAGAACCGTCGCAACCGCACCGCGTCCGACATCAAGCTGTGCCTCAACAACAATGCCCTCGCCCGGACGGTCCGGGTTGGCCTGCAGATCCTGCAATTCGGACTGCAGCACAATCGCCTCGAGCAGCTTATCCAGCCCCTCGCCGGTCATTGCCGAGACTTCGACGTCAAGCACGTCGCCGCCCATACCCTCGACCTGCACATCATGCTGCAGCAGATCGGTACGGACTTTGTTGGCGTCGGCTGCGGGCAGATCAATCTTGTTGATCGCCACAATCATCGGCACACCCGCCGCCTTGGCGTGGGCAATAGCCTCGATTGTCTGCGGCATAACCTGATCGTCCGCCGCGACCACAAGGATCACGATATCCGTCACACCCGCACCGCGCGCGCGCATCGCCGTAAAGGCGGCGTGACCCGGTGTATCGAGGAAGGTGACGATACCCGCTTCGGTTTTCACCTGATACGCGCCGATATGCTGGGTGATGCCGCCCGCTTCGCCCGCAACGACATTCGCCTTGCGCAGACGGTCAAGCAGAGACGTCTTGCCGTGGTCGACGTGGCCCATGATCGTAACAATCGGCGCACGGGGTTGTTTCGGCTCGCTCGGATCATCCGCTGCGACCAGATTGTCTTCCAGCTCGGTATCCGACACGCGCACAGGGGTGTGGCCGAACTCTTCCACGATCAGCATGGCGGTATCCGCGTCGATCGGCTGGTTGATTGTGACCATCATGTCCTGTTTCATCAGGAACTTGATGACCTCGCCCGCCCGCTCGGTCATGCGGTTGGCCAGTTCCTGCACGGTAATCGAGTCAGGGATACGCACATCGCGGTAAACCTTCGCGACCGGTCCGGCATTGGCATTCGCCTTGCGCTTTTCGCGATCCTGACGGCGCTTCATCGCCGCCATCGACCGGCGGCGTCCGCCCTCGTCGCCCGAGGTCGCCTGGTTGATCGTCAGACGGCCTGAACGGCGCTGGTTATCGCCCTGCTTCGGACGTGCTGAATCGTCCTTTTTCTTGTCGTTGCCGCGGTTCGCCTGACCGGGCCGTGCATCGGGGGTCGTAAAGTTAGGACGCCCGCGTTCGGTACGCGGCGCGCTCGGCGTGTCCGCAGCAGCCGCAGCAGCAGCCGGTTTCGGCTCTTCCTTCGGCTTGGGCGGCGCACGCGAGATGATCTTCGGCCCCGGCAAAGCCGTGGTCAGCGCCGAAATATCGACCGCATCACCGGTTTTCACGCCATCATCCGCACGCTTGCGGGCGGCTTTGCGTTCGGCAACGCGCTCTACTTTTTCTTCGGCCTCTTTACGGCCTTCACCGGCTGCGGCGGCATCTTTTGCAGCAGTCTCTTCCGCCTCTTTCGCGGCTTCCTCGGCCTGACGGGCCTTCTCGGCTTCGACTTCTGCAGCCTTCTGAGCGGCCTCGGCGACCTTCGCCGCCTCTTCTTCGGCGGCCTTGGCAAGCTGAGCCTTCACGGCCTCGTCCTGCTCTTCTCTGATGGCCTTCTCGGCGGCCTCGGCGGCTTCGGCCTTGGCGGCCTCGGCGGCAACACGGGCCTTTTCTTCGGCTTCAACGCGCTTGGCTTCGGCGGCGGCGGCTTTTTCCCGCGCCGTTTCCGCTGCCTTCGCAGCATCCAGAGCCTTCACGCGGCGCGCGTATTCCTCGTCCGACAGCGACTGCAGAACGGCACTTTTGCCGCCCTTGGGTGCTTTCGGCTTTGGCGCAGGTGCTGCTTTGGGCTTTGCAACCTCGGCCACCGGCTCCGCCTTCGGAGCGGCCTTGGGTGCTGCCGCTTTGACCGTCGGGCGTTTCGCAGCCCCGGTTTTGGGCGTTACAACGCGCTTTTTCTTGGTCTCGACCACCACGGTTTTCGACCGTCCGTGGGAGAAGCTCTGTCGGACACGCCCTGCCTCTGCACCCCGGGAGATGCTGAGTTTACCGGGTTTTTTAGCGTCCGTATCGTTGTCGCTGTCGCTCATCAATCACCTTTCGAGCGGTCGGCCCCTTGCCAACCCTCAATGTCCAATATCCGTCAAGTCATCGCCGTCTCCAACGAAACCGGCAACGCCGTCAGGACCGAAATCCCTCCAGGCGCCGCGCCTCTCGGATGGCGCGAGTCGTTGCGCCTCCATCCAGAAGTGCTGCGTGTATCACGAAATCACGTCCAAACGCCAAGCCCAATTCGGAAGATGTTAACACAGGCACGATCCGTGCGCTTTCTGCCAATCCGCGCAGCTTGGACTTCCCGTCCTCCGACCCGTCAGAAGCCGCAAACAGCAAGCGCGTCCGTCCCGACCAAAGCGCCTCTTTGGTGCGCTCGAACCCGCAAACCGCCTTGCCCGCCTTGCGGGCGAGCGCGATGGCGTCAATCTGGCGTTTCGTCAACAGAACTTCAAGCCGCTCGGCAAATCCGTCCGGCACGTCGATCTTCCGTTTCAGCCCGCGCGAGAAACCGCCCTTCGCGATCGCCTTGTCCAGCGCCTCGCGCGTTGATGTGACCCAAACTCCGCGACCCGGCAGTTTTTCGGCCAGATCAGGCGTCAGAGCACCGGCGGGATCAGCCACAAAGCGGATAAGCCCCGCGCGCGGCTGTTGCTCGCCCGTGACGATGCACCGGCGGTCCATCCCGCCCTCACGCTCCAGCGTCTTATCGCGTCCGCCGCGCGGCATGGTCAGGCTCTCGCTCAGACTTTTTCCTCTTCGGTGGCAGGCTCGTCGCCCTCTTCGGCTTCGGCTGCTTCGCCCTCGGCACCTTCTTCGCCGTACACATCCGCAGCATCAACGATGCCCAGCTCGACCCGCGCGGCCATCACCAGATCGCGGGCTTCTTCGGCGCTCATATCAAAGGCTTCGAGAATCCCGTCATCCTTGACGCGCTCGCCGTCAATATGAACAAACCCGCCTGCCAGCTCCCAGTCGGCCAATTGTCCGAAATCGGCCAGCGTGAACACTTTATCTTCGGCCAGTGCCTGCAACATCGGCGCGGTCAGTCCGCCGAATTCGATCAGATCATCCTGCAGGCCCAGTTCTTTGGCCTTCTCCAGATGCGCCGCGTTTTTGGCTTCAAGGTTATCGACCGCACGCGCCTGCAATTCCGCCGCCGTGTCATCGTCGAAACCGTCAATCGCCGTCAGCTCGTCCAGCTCGACATAGGCAACTTCCTCGAGCGACGAAAAGCCCTCGGAAACCAGCAGGTTGGCGATCATCTCGTCAACATCCAGCGCCGCGATGAACAACGCGGTCTGCGCTTCGAATTCTTTCTGGCGGCGTTCGGACTCGTCGGCCTCGGTCATAATATCAATGTCCCAGCCCGTAAGCTGCGACGCGAGGCGCACGTTCTGGCCCCGGCGACCAATGGCGAGCGACAGTTGCTCGTCCGGTACGACCACTTCAATACGTGCAGCATCCTCGTCCAAAACGACTTTTGCCACTTCGGCGGGTTGCAGCGCGTTGACGATAAAGGTCGCGGCATCTTCGGACCACGGGATGATGTCGATTTTCTCGCCTTGCAGCTCGCCGACCACCGCCTGAACGCGCGACCCGCGCATACCGACACAGGCACCGACGGGATCAACCGACGGATCATGCGAGATCACGCCGATCTTCGCGCGCGAACCCGGATCGCGGGCCACGGCTTTAATCTCGATCAGGCCGTCATAAATCTCCGGGACTTCTTGGGTGAACAGCGCCGTCATAAACTGCGGAGCCGAACGCGAGAGAAAAATCTGCGGGCCGCGCACTTCGCTGCGCACATCCTGAATGAACGCGCGGATGCGGTCGCCCTGACGGAACATTTCGCGCGGAATCTGCTGATCGCGGCGGACAACGGCTTCGCCGCGGCCCAGATCGACAACGACGTTGCCGTATTCGACGCGCTTCACCGTGCCGTTGATCACTTCGCCGATCCGGTCTTTGTATTCGTCGAATTGCTGCTCGCGCTCGGCCTCGCGGACCTTTTGCACGATCACTTGCTTGGCGGTCTGGGCGGCAACACGGCCAAATTCCATCGGCGGCAGCGGGTCGGAGATAAAGTCACCGACCAGCGCCTCGGGGTTCTTGGTCCGCGCATCTTCCAACAGGATTTCGACATCGGGATTTTCAATTTCCTCGACGACTTCCATCGCCCGCGACATGGCCAGATCACCGGTCTTGGGGTCGATATTGGCGCGGATATCGTAACCCGCGCCGTATTTTGCGCGCGCGGCCTTTTGAATGGCCTCTTCCATCGCTTCGATCACGATCTCGCGCTCGATCAGCTTTTCGCGGGCAACCGCATCCGCGATTTGCAGCAGTTCGAGTTTGTTGGCGGCGACTACACTGGCCATTTATTTATCCTCCGCAGGAGTTTCTTCTTCGTACTCGACGTCATCGGCTTGCGCGGCGTCGGGAATGCGTTTTTTCTTCAGGCTTTCAGCAATCAGCGCATCGGTAATGACAAGCTTTGCATCGGCAATATCGTGGATCGGCAGCTTTACGGGGCCGAGGTCATCGAGCGTCAGCACCGCACAATCGCCCTCCAGACCCGTCAGATCACCCCGAAAATTCCGGCGGCCATCAACACCCATGGTCATTTCAACCTTCGCGCGGTGGCCTGCATATTCGGCAAAATCCTGCGAGCGGGTCAGCGGGCGGTCGATGCCGGGGGACGAGACCTCTAGTTCGTACTCGCGGTCAATCGGGTCTTCGACATCCAGAATGGCCGACATGGCGGTCGACAGCGCGGCACAATCATCCACTTCCATCGTGCCGTCGGGCCGCTCGGCCATCACCTGCAGCGTCAGGGGCGTATCACGCCCGCCCGACCCCATCAGGCGCAGGCGCACGATCTCATAGCCCATACCCTCGACGGTCGGGCCGAGCATCTCGACGAGTTTTTCCTCGACGGGTGTTTTCGCAACAAGCAGTGCAGCGCACATATTTTCTGGTATCTCCGGAAACAAAAAAGCGAGCCAGAGCGGCCCGCTTGCGTGTTTCGGTGGCTGACCGTCGGTCGGGCCGCTGTTGAAGGCGATATAGAGCGCGAAACAACCCAGCGCAAGCAGTATATCACCGCCCCGCGTATCACCCGATAGAACGGCGTCCGCCCCGCAGGACGGACGCCGGGACCCGAAGCGGTGATTATTCGAAAATGATCACACCGTTTTCGATCCGGTATTTACTCGGCTCCGCCGGGGCGGGGGCCGGTGCGGCGGGCTGGTAAGTCGGCTGCCGGTAAGTCGGTTGCCGCGCGGGCTGCTGCTGGTACGTCGGTTGCTGATACGTGTTCGGCGCGGTCTGATAGCTTGGCTGACGGTATGTCGGCTGAGCGGGTTGCACAGGCTGCTGATACGTCGGGCGCGGCCCGTATTGCGGCTGCACCGGTTGCGTATAGGTCGGAGCCGGAGCAGGCGCCCGATAGGCAGGGCGCGCATAGGTCGGCTGTTGATAGGTCGGCTGCGGCGCGCGATATTGCGGATTCACATATTGCGGCGTCGGAGAAACCGGCGCGTAGACCTGTCCGGGTGTCTCGAGCGGCAGGCCGTCCGGCCCGATGGTATCACCGTTAATGAACATCGGCTGACCGCGCAGTTTGCGCTCGACGCGCCCGCGTCCGACCCGCACCGGATATTTCGGGCCCTGTCCGGCATCGGGAACAAAGACATAGGCGCTGGCAGGACAATCAGCGACCCGCTGGTCGCGGCGGTCTTCGCGCAGATCACGGCGGCTGGTCGCCACACGTGCATCGCGCACATCTTCGCGTATATCGCGGCAGGCGCGCGGATCAAGAACCCACTTGCCCGTCACTGTCGCAAACAGTTCGACATTCGGGATTGCGACGCGCGATTGTGCATAGGCGGTGGCAGGGATGATAAAACTGCCTGCAAGCACAGCGGCCAGAATACGAGGGGACATGAGCGGCTCCTTAAGCGTCCGTTTCAAAAAAAATGCGCCCCAACCTAGGCTGGGGCGCACGGGGAAAGCAAAGTTTCCCGACATCACAGCATGTAACGTCTGTTAGTGTGCGTGGTTCGCCTTACGCAGGGCACGGCGTTCGGCACGGGTTAGCGTCACATTTTCGGCGCGGCGTTCAGCACGGCGCTCGGCGCGGCGCTCCTGGCGCAGTTCCTCGCGGCGCTCAAGGCGTTTTACCTTGCGCTCAAGACGATGGGTCTTGTGCGAGTTGTAATGGTTGTTGTGTCCGTAGCTGCGCGTTCCGAACGTCTTGCCAAAGCTGAACGACACCGACGGGACCGGATTATAGTAGCGCGGAACATACGTCACGACGGGCGCACGATAGATCGGCGCGGGGGCATAGTATTTCGGCGCGGTATAGGTCGGTGCGACATAGGCCGGCGCAACATAGCTGTAGGTCGGGGCCTTATAGGTATACGTCGGCGCGACATAAGCAGGGGCGGTGTAATACGTCGGCGCGCTGTAAAAGCCCGCAGAAATCGACCAGGAACTGTCGGCCTGTGCCGGTGCGGTTGCGGCAGCACCGAGACCAAGAGTAGCGGCGAGTGCGATCATGAACTTGTTCATCATGAAATCCTTTCGGTTACCGAGGTCCGACAACTGGCCTCGTTACAGGAATGAAACGCAGCCCCGACGCCGTTCCGTCGCGATCATGCGGTGGTCATTTCTGGGCAAACGCGCCATAATCGGCCTTAAATCACGCCACCGCGCCCTAACCGACTGGATTCAATATGAAATCAACCGCCCACCTCATCACGCTCGGCGTCGCGGATTTGGCCGAAAGCCTCGCATTTTATGAGAGATTCGGCTGGGAAAAGGCCCCGGAGAGCATCGAGGGCGGTGTGGTTTTCTTTCAGGCGAACGGTTTTGTCATCGGTCTTTACCCGCAAACCGAGCTGACAAAAGACGCAGGCGGAACCCATGACACGCCCCGCCCCGGCGGAATCAGCATCGGCCAGAACTTCGACAGCGCCGACGCCATGCGCGCCGGGCTTGCCAAATTCATCGCCGCCGGGGGAACCATGCTTCGCGAACCGTTCGAGGCACCGTGGGGTCTTATCTCTTATGCGGCGGATATTGACGGCCATGTCTGGGAGTTCGCTCATGTGCCGGGCTTCGAACCGGACGATCAGGGACGCTTTATCCTGCCAAGCGGGCGCAGCGCATGAGCATCAAAGCAGTCCTGTTCGACAAAGACGGCGTCCTCATCGACTTTGACGCAACGTGGTGTCCGTCGGCGGTAAAGGTCATCGACATTCTGGCAGGGGGCGACGACGGACGGCGCGCCGATCTTGCCGCGGCTGCGGGATTTGATCTGGCGTCAAGCCGCTTCCGCAAGGATTCGGTGTTCATTGCGGGCGAATCCGCCGAGTTGGCCGCGCTTTGGGCTGAAATCCTGACCGACATGCCGAAATACGCGGTCGGCAGCCAAGCCCGCGCGCTGTTCACCAAATACGGCGCAGAATATGCGACGGCCTATGATGATGTCGCGGACACGCTGGCGGCGCTGGGCACATCAAGACTTGCTATGGGGATCGCGACCAATGACGAGGAAATCTCGGCCCGCACCCAAATGCGGGCGCTTCGCCTTGATGGCCGGTTTTCTTTCGTCGCGGGCGCCGACAGCGGGCACGGTGCAAAACCCGAACCCGGCATGCTGCTGGCCTTTGCGGATCATATCGGAACTGATCCTGCCCACATTATCATGGTCGGCGACTCCACACACGATATGAACGCCGCCCGCGCCGCAGGCATGATCGGCGTCGGCGTTGGAACGGGACCGGCCTCGCTGGACGACTTGCGCCCGCATGCGGCGCATTGCATCGCCCGTCTCTCCGATTTGCCCGCGCTGATCGGCAAACTCGCCTGATCTCCGACAACCGTCAGTGTAAGTCAGAGTGCGTTACGCTTTTCTGCAACTTTTCGAAAATATTAAGATTTGCACGCGAATGTGATCGCTCGGATTGTTCTTCCTGTCGGAGCATTAGATGTTCAAAACTGATACACGCGGCGGCGTGGGTATTATGGCCGGTGTCACCTTCGGTCTTGTTTCCGTCGCGGCGGCAGCCGGTCTGGACTACACGAATGCCACCCGCGAACGGCACGCCCTGCAGGAGGCGGCGGACGCGGCGGTGCTCGCCGCTGCGGCCCTTTCGGATGTGACCGACCGGGAGCGCATGGACAAAGCAAAAGAAATGTTCATGGGCTCGACGTTTTGCAGCACCAAGAGCTGCAAAGACCCGATCGTGAAGATCGACGGCGATGCAGTTTCTTTCGAGGGGTATGCGATGATCCCGACGTCCCTGCTCCAAATCGCCGGCGTTCCTCAAATCGAAGTCGGCGCGATGTCAAAGGCTGTACCAGCGACCGAAACTCCGCTCGATGTCGTGATGATCCT
>CALGNW010000088.1 GCA_937958345.1 uncultured Neomegalonema sp.
ATGAAAGACGCTCGCGACATTCGTTTGCAGTAAGGTTTCGAAGCGATCGGCGGGGAAATCCTCGAGTGGCGTGCGGTGTTGCATTCCAGCATTGTTGATCAGGATATCAATCGCTCCGAATTTTTCTTCGAAGCCGTTGACAACGCGATGCACTGCTTCGTGGTCCGTTGCATCGAAAGCGATCATCTCAACCCGCGCCCCTTCCTCCTCAAGTGATCTCGTTGCGGCCTCGAGTTTCGATGTGTCCCTGCCATTCAGCACAATTGACGCTCCAGCGTTAGAGAGGCCTCGTGCAAGAGCATAGCCTATCCCCTGCGACGAGCCCGTAATCAGAGCCTTGCGCCCATCAAGTGAAAAAAGGTCTGAGGACATTGTCGATGCTCCTAGGAATTATGGCGTTGCGAATGATTTATGTTAGCGATAACATAAAAATTCAAGACCAAATCTCTCCTGCTGGGACAAGGCCAGATTATGAAAGCCATCGTCGCCCACGGCGCCAAAGATTTACGGATCGAAGAACGGGAACCATCAGCGCTCGGCAAGGGCCAAGTGCTCATTCGCATGGAGGCTGGAGGCATCTGCGGTTCAGATCTGCACTATTATAATCACGGGGGCTTTGGTGCGGTGCGTATCAAAGAACCGATGATACTCGGACATGAGGTTGCTGGCCGGATTGAAGCCATGGGCGACGCCGTCGAAGGAATCTCGGTTGGTCAGCGTGTTGCAATTTCTCCGTCGCGCCCTTGCGGGCTATGCGAATATTGTCGTGAAGGTATGCAGAACCATTGTTTCGACATGCGGTTTTACGGCTCGGCCATGCCGTTCCCTCATATTCAGGGTGCGTTTCGTGAAAATCTTGTCGTCGATGCCGCGCAATGCGCCGTTGCCGATGGCATTAGTGCCGGAGAAGCGGCGATGGCTGAGCCGCTCTCTGTCGTGCTCCACGCCGCAAAGAGAGCAGGCGATTTGATGGGCAAGCGCGTTCTTGTTACGGGATGCGGTCCGATTGGGATGCTGGCAATACTCGTCGCGCGCGCAGCGGGCGCACTCGAAATCGTGGCGACAGATGTCGCGCACTTTACGCTCGGCAAGGCACGCGATATCGGCGCAGACACCATTTGCAATGTCGCCGAAAACGCAGAGGTTCTAGCGGGCTATGCTGAAAACAAAGGCTACTTCGATGTGTTATTTGAATGTTCGGGCGTTGCGACTGCGCTTGCCGACGCTGTCCCGGCCATGCGTCCGGGGGGAATTATAATGCAGCTCGGGCTTGGCGGCGATATGACGCTGCCGGTTCAGGCGATGACGGCCAAAGAGCTGGAGCTGCGTGGATCTTTTCGTTTCCACGCGGAGTTCGTCTCGGCTGTGGAGATGATGCGGCGCGGGCAGATTGACGTGAAGCCACTTATTACCCACACCTTCAGCCTCGACGACGCGATCCCGGCATTTGAGATGGCCTCTGACCGCAGGCAGGCGATCAAGGCTCAGATTGCTTTTGGATAGGCGCTGAGCGTCTGCGGCGAGCCATCCACAAACTAACCTGCCTTTAGGTGTGTTGACGGTAGTCTGCTAACCAACCGAGACCGGCTTCCACACTTTCGCCGCGTGGCTTGTATTCAGCCCCGAGATACCCCGTATATCCGGCGTCTTCGAGGATTGAAAAAACATAAGGGTAGTTGACTTCACCTTGATCTGGTTCACCGCGATCATGCACGGCAGCGAACTGAACGTGGCCGATGAAATCAATGTTATCGCGGATGAGCTGCTCGAGATCGCCTTGTACAATTTGCGCATGAAAGAAATCGAGCATGATTTTGAGGTTTGACGCTCCGACGGCTTTGACTGTTTCGAGCGCGGCGTCCTGTGACCAGAGATGCGCGCCCGGAACAGCGCGCGGGTTTAACGCTTCGATCACAAGATCAATCCCTTTCGGGGCGGTTTGCTCAGCCGCATAGCTCAAATTCGAGCGGAAAACCGACTCCGCCTCCGCGCCCTTATCGGTAAGACCCGCGACAACGTTTATGTGCTGAACCCCGATCCTTGATCCGTATTCGACCGCCTGATCGATGGCGTCGCGGGCCTCGGACTCTTTGCCCGGCAGCGCGCAGAGACCAAAAGATCCCTCCGGGCCAAGCACAGTGTTGATACCGACCATTCGTAGGCCGGTTTCCGTGAGGACCGCTGCGATCTCCTCCGCCGGGTGCTCATACGGAAAGTGCGTTTCAACAGCATCGAACCCCGCCGCCTTGGCAGCACGAATGCGCTCTGGCAGCGGGAGGGACTCCCAAAGAAATCCGACATTCGCAGAGACCGATAAGGTCATTGCTCAGACGAACCGGATGTAGTTTGGAGCGGGAAGTTCGAATGTATCGCCCGTTGCTTTGATCAAGCCGCTCTCGATATTGCGCGAAAAGGTTGTGATGTTTGAGGAGTCCTGATTCGCGACCAGCACCGCTTTGCCGCAGGGCGTTAGCGCAAAATGGCGTGGGAACTTGCCTCCGGTGGGCACGACATCAATGCGTTCGAGTTGACCATCGTCGAGCACCTTGAAAATGGCGAGTGAATTGTCGCCACGGTTCGACACATAGAGAAAGCGTGCATCTGGAGAGAGTTTGATCTCGGAAACGTAGGACACCTGATCACGGTTCTCGAGGGTCGACTCGTACTGGATCGGGATGAGGCGTTCTTTCGTCGCGCGAGGATCAGAAGCATCAAGTTTCGCGACACACACGGTATTGAACAGCTCGTTGGAGACATAGCAAATGTCGAGCGTCGGGTGCATCGCCATGTGACGTGGACCGGAACCTGCCTCGAACCGGATCAGCGTGTCGGGCGTTAGGCGCTTAGCATCTGCATCATAGCGATACTGGAACACAGCGTTCTCACCGAGGTCGGGAATGAAAACCCAGTCATGCCAGAAGTGCGCGCAGTGCGCGTGCGGGCCAACCTGACGATTGGTCCAGTGGTCCTCGCGGTATTCGACCTGACGCCACTCGCCGGGTTTGCGATCAAGCTGCTTGAAGCTCTGTACCGTCTGCCCGAGTCTCCCATCCTTATCGACGTCACACACATCGATAATCGCATCCCAATAATTGATGACGATGGCGGCGTCTTTCTGAGGTGACAGCGAAAGGTAACAGGTCGACTTACCGGACGCATAATACGTACCTTGCTCATCGAGCGCCAGATCGGGACCGATGCCATATTGGACGATCATGCCTGTGCTTTTGATCGTCTCAACGATCGCGTAGAGCATGGTGCCATTCGAATGTGGGATCAGGACCGCTGGGTTTAGAACCTTGGTCGCGCTCGTCTCGACAATCTTCCCATCCCGCGAGAGGGTCGCGATGTGAATCCCTTCTCCCTCGGAAGGCGCGTGAGGCTGGTGTGCGAGCACATCCATGTCGGAATAAGTGCCGATGTAGAACGTGTAGTCCTGATCGAGATTGATCGTTGCAGCCATTGAACTCAGCCCCTTCCAACGAACGGCATTCCGTTCGCCATCACATTTATTCTCAGAACATTCACATCGTTCGGAAGGCCCGCCATGTAGATGATGGCATCGCAGACCGGCTCGACACCAATTACCGGTTCGGCCTTCTTCGATCCATCCGCCTGCGGCACGCCTTGCGCCATTGCGTCGCCCATCTCAGACGAGATATTTCCAAGGTCGATCTGCCCGCAGCAGATGCCGTATTGCCGTCCATCCAAAGCCAAGCACTTGGTCAATCCAAGAACCGCGTGCTTGCTCATTGTGTAAGGGGCGGAATAGATCCGCGGTGTCGTTGCTGAGACCGAGCCATTGTTAAGAATGCGGCCACCCGTTTTCTGCTTGCGCATCAGGCCAAACGCTGTTCGGGCAACATAATAAGCGCCATTGACGTTGATCGCGATGACGTC
>CALGNW010000089.1 GCA_937958345.1 uncultured Neomegalonema sp.
GGTCAACGGAACCAATTGACGGGTTTGAGCGTCGAGTGCCTCGTAGTGGTCAAGGAGCGCTGCGACGAGTGCATTCAAGTCCATCAATGCGACCGGAATGTTCGCGCGCTCTGCCTCGTAAAGCGCATCCTTTGAAAACCCACCTGTGCTGACATAAAGCCCCTTATCGCCCGGATGGCGTCCCCCCAGAAATCCGCGAATTTCTGGAGCACCCATCGAATTGCGGGGGCGATGCTTTACCTCAACGACGATGCGCGGGTCTTCGAACCCAAAACCATCCGGTGAAGCGACAATATCTTTGCCGCGATCCGCACCGGGGGGAGAGACGCGGGTTTTATAACCCATCGCGCGCAAAATGCCTGCAACGAGTTCCTGCATCTCGTCCCATTCGAGTCGGACGATCTTGTCTTTTATGAACTCCGAGCTGCGCGCTGCGATATCTTCGAGCAGGTCTTCGCTGGCTTCGGTATCATTCGCCTGTTCATCCAGCGGCGCGCCAGACATCGCGCGAACGATGTCCGTTTCTCCGTCAAGCGAAAGCTGAAATTGCGTCAGCGATGAACCGAGAGAGTTACGGGTCGCAAGTGATAGGGCGTCGCGTGATACCTCTTTTGCATCCCATTTGACTGCGCGGATATGTGGGGTTTCTGTATACTTTTGATCAAACGAATACCCACCTGTGACCGTCCCAACCGAATAGACACGGCGCGCGGGGTCATAAGTGAGGACCGTATCGCCCACCTTCATCTGGTTCAAAAATCTGTCGATGCACCCGATGGCATTGACGATCTTTTGATGCCGAGCTTCTGGCCAAGTTTTCTTATAGGCTTCGGTCATTTTGGCGCGCGAGGAGTAGGAGGAAAGGTCGCCAAGCTCAGCCCAGCCGATTCCGACTATCCCTTGTTCGCGAAATTCGCTGTAGAGGATGCCATCGCGTTCAGCTCTCACCATCCAAGTAGGCATCCTTAGCTCCTTCAATCAAACCGCGGTAAATCGCCGTCCGGTGTCTCCGGCAGGCCGCTGAGGCGTTGGTCGCGGGCGGCCATCAGGCGCAGGCGCAGGGCGTTGATGCGGATAAAACCCGCTGCGTCTTTCTGGTCATATGCGCCGCGATCATCCTCAAACGTGACATGCTGTTCAGAGTAAAGGCTGTCCTCTGACCAGCGACCAATGACCGACACGCTGCCCTTATACAGCTTGAGTTTCACCGTGCCGTTGACGTGCTTTTGGCTCACATCAATCGCGGCTTGCAGCATATCGCGCTCAGGGCTGAACCAATAGCCGTTATAGATCAGCTCGGCATATTGCGGCATCAGCTGGTCTTTCAGGTGCGCCGCGCCGCGATCCAGCGTAATGCTCTCAATGCCCCGATGGGCGACCAAAAGTATCGAGCCGCCGGGCGTCTCATAGATACCGCGCGACTTCATCCCGACATAGCGGCCCTCGACCAGATCAATCCGGCCAATGCCGTGCTTGCGGCCATATTCGTTCAGGTCGGTCAGGATCGTCGCGGGGGACAGCTCCTTGCCATTGATGGCACAGGCATCGCCGTTACGGAAACTGACTTCGATGATTTCTGGCGTATCCGGCGCGTCTTCGGGCGACACGGTGCGCTGATAGACATATTCAGGCGCTTCCTCGGCGGGGTCTTCGAGCACTTTGCCCTCGGACGAGGTGTGCAGCAGGTTGGCATCGACCGAGAACGGTGCTTCGCCGCGCTTGTCTTTCGGGACGGGAACCTGATGCGCCTCGGCCCATTCGATCAGCTTGGTGCGCGAGGATAAATCCCACTCCCGCCAAGGCGCGATGACTTTGATTTCCGGCTCCAGCGCGTAGGCGGCCAGTTCGAACCGCACTTGGTCGTTGCCCTTGCCCGTCGCGCCGTGGGCGATGGCGTCGGCCCCGGTCTCGCGCGCAATCTCGACAAGACGTTTGGAGATCAGCGGGCGGGCGATGGACGTGCCGAGCAGATAAACGCCCTCATAGACGGCATTGGCGCGGAACATCGGAAAGACGAAATCGCGGACGAATTCCTCGCGCAGATCTTCGATGAAGATATGCTCGTCGGGGATGCCCATCAGCTTGGCCTTGGCGCGCGCAGGCTCCAGCTCCTCGCCTTGTCCCAGATCGGCGGTAAAGGTGACGACTTCACAGCCGTACTCTTTCTGTAGCCATTTCAGGATGATCGAGGTGTCGAGCCCGCCGGAATAGGCAAGGACGACCTTTTTAGGCTTGGACATGGGAGGCGCTCCGAAAGGGACTTGTTTCCGCAGCGGTACGCCGTTTCGAAGCGGATTTCAACGCTAGCGAATTTACGAACAGGGAGCGGACACCGCAGCGCGATTCCCTGCATCGAACACTGCGCGATGACTTGCGCCGTCGGCAGTCACTGCGGTCAGCGCCGCGCCCTGCATCTCGCCGCCCGAAACGCGGATCTGGCCAAGCTCTGAGTTCGTCAGCGTGTCATCCACATCAATCGAGAACCGATAGGATTGCCCGGATGTGAATGACGCGAATTTCAGCGCAAGCGCGTCGTCACCATCCCTGACCACGGGCGCAGCGGCCAGTTTCGCGCCGGTGCTTTCGTCGCGGTAAAGCTGAAATACCTCGACGCCCGATCCGCCGCTTTCGGTGTCAAAGATCAACCGCCCCGCCGAGGGCCGCAGATCGAGGGTCAGGGCGGTTATTTCGATTGGTGTAACCGACTTGTTTTCAATCACAAACCGGTCCCGTGGCGCGCCCTCGATAAAGCGTGCCTGTATGTCAATGCCGCAGGTTCCGGCGGCGGCGTACGAGGGCAGGGCGGTCGCAATCAGCAGTCCGGCACAAAGGGCGCGCATGGTGTTCTCCCAAAACAAAGAAAGGGCCACCAGACGGCGGCCCCTTCATAATTAGTTCGTCCGGCTTAAACGTCGATGCTCGGCCCTGTCGGCAGGGACCGCAGGCGCTTGCCCGAGGCATTAAACACCGCATTCATGATCGCCGGAGCAACCGGCGGCACGCCCGGTTCCCCCACGCCGGAGGCATGGACCGAGAACGGATGCTTTACGACATGGACATGCACGTTTTCGGGGTAGTTGTTCGCCCGAACGATGTC
>CALGNW010000090.1 GCA_937958345.1 uncultured Neomegalonema sp.
GCCATCGCAAGCCGCCACGCCAAAAGCAGCCCGACAATATAGGCCAGCGCATACCAGCGGATGCCAAAGCCGTTATATTCCAAGCCAAATACAAACGGAGAGATGTCAGGAAAGGTCATTAGCGGCTCCGGATTTCGCAGCGACTAAGACCTGTTGTGGGGGGGTAGGTCAAGGGTTAGAGTATTGCGCGCGCTATGGGCGGCGATACCCCGCAACAAGCTGAGCGCGCGGAGTATGAGGTTCTCAGCTAAGGGCGGAGACACGTGGTCTCGCAATGGTGAGGTGTCGTCTTCATGGCTCGGCATTGCGTAGCAAACGCACCAAGCGGAGTCGTTTTTCTCACGCCTTCACTGCATGGTTCAGGGTCAGCATCGCTTTAGCATCGCCGCAGCATTCTCGCCGGGACAGCACGGAAGCCTAATGGCGCGAAGATATCCGCCGCATGGACAATAAGGGCCGCTTTGGGAGAAACTGACGGGTGCTGCGCTTATGGCTCCGTTATCGCGTCATGGGCTGGTTACTGGCAGCGCGGGGCGGCTCGATCAAGTAACGTGTTCATACGATGCGGCAGGATTCGACCGATAGCAAATCTGCTCTAGTAATACCGACACGATGTGAAAATGACTGTTTGGTGCAACTTTAGAGCACGCTTGAATTAGATCAATGTAGGAGTGTTTAGATATAGAAATTCTATTACTTAAGACGACCAGCTCAGCATCGGATCGTCGGATCGTCGCATTGTGCAACGCGTCAAAAGCTATGTGGAGTGCGACCATTGCGTTTTGGTGATTGCTAATTTGCGGAATTTCATCTCCGACACGGTCTCTCGCAAACGGGTTCTTTACCGGCTGCTCTGATACAAAATAGCAGAGAAAATTGGCGGCCTTTTTAAATGGACTAGCTTTAGTGCTTCCGCCTTGAGCAGGAAAATCGTGTCTCATGCCGCGCAAGATCGCGCCTATCTTGCCTTCATCAATGCTTAACGGAGGCATTTGGAAGCCTTCAGTAAACCCGTCAATCGACGCAAGAACATTAAGATAATCGTCGTTCTCATCGTCAGAATACAGCATAGCAAATACTTCCAAGCTTGCGTCTATATTGGCCAAAAAAAAGGCCTCCAAAGGAGGCCTTTACAAACCGACTGCAACTTTCTCGCTTATTTCTGAAGCATGTCAACCAATTTTGATGCTGATTCTTTCGCGCTGCTATGGATATCTTCTAGCGTCCGATTCTCAAAAACGCCGGACGCGTTACAAGCAACGGCTTTCTCCGCTGGCTTGGGCATCGAGATAGACTCATCCGACCCCAAAGAGCGGTTTGCGCTCAATAGGTTATCGAAGATGATCGATCCTTTTTCAGGGACCATTTTCATGTTGCTCTCCAGAGTCAAATACAATGTACAAACACCCCCTCCCATGGGAGATATTCGCAGTGTACCACATATTATCGCGCCCATTAGGGCGAAAAACCGTTTAAATCAAGTAACTTTTTAAACGATTTGCCCGAATCTTTTGCAGTACGCTTCGTCTCATTTTAGAGCACATAGCAACTTCCGGTGCAAGTTCCAGACTAAATGCAAGTTTTTATGGCGATACACCACACCTTCTCGCACAATAACGCGCGACCCCGCCCTGCGATTGACATAACGTGTCCTTTGGCGCGCAGTGTCCGCAAGCACTTTGCAACATTATCCTTGAGAATTACGACCTGCTCGCTGTTTTCGGGCGCGTCGCCGCTTTCTTCCGTGATTTGATAGGCCGCATTCTACATTGTGAGGTCCCGGATTTTCATCCGGGACGGAGTGCCTCTTGAAAAATGGGAGCAGCTTTAGCTGCGACACGCGTCTGCCTGCCCCGGCAGGCGCGTCAAGCGCACCTGCCAGTCAGACGCTTATTTCTATCTGGAGGAGCTAGCGTTTTTTGTCTTTAGAAGACCCCGCATCGAGTGCGGGGCAGCAGGTTATGAATGCCAATGTCGAGCACAAGATTCCCTCTTTCAAGGGAATGACAGCGTATTGTGGGGCAGCGTGAGTTAGGGGCGTGCCGCTTTGGCTGGCGTATTGGGTCTATTTTTGGACTTTAGCTGAAAGCAGCGCGCGATGCAAACAAAATAAGAACATTTTTCGAGCGCGCGGTATCACGCTGGGGTTTTTGTTAATCCTTTCAAACGGTACAGCGCGTCGAGGGCGTCTTTGGGGGTGAGGGCGTCGGGGTCGATTTCTGCTAGGGCTTGTTCGGCGGGGGACGGGCCTTTTTCGGTCTCGGCCTGTATCGCCGTTGCCGCAAAGAGGGGCAGGTCATCGATGAGGGCGCGGATGCGGGCTTCGCCGCCCTTGGCATCGCCCTTTTCAAGCCGCTCCAGCACCTCGCGCGCCCGTGCGACGACCGAGGGGGGCAGGCCCGCCTTGCGCGCCACTTGCACACCGTAACTGCGCGTCGCCGCACCGGGTTCGACCTCGTGCAAAAAGACGATATCGCCCTCGTATTCGGCGACCTTCATGGCGGCGTTCTTTGTGCCATCAAGCCGCGCGGCGAGCTCGGTCAACTCGTGGTAATGGGTGGCAAACAGCCCCCTGCATTTGTTCACATCATGCAGGTGCTCGACGGTCGCCCACGCGATGCTGAGCCCGTCAAAGGTCGCGGTTCCACGCCCAATCTCGTCAAGGATCACCAACGCGCGTTCGCCCGATTGGTTGAGGATCGCCGCCGTCTCGACCATTTCGACCATGAAGGTCGAGCGCCCACGCGCAAGGTCATCGGACGCGCCAACGCGGCTGAACAGGCAATCGACCACACCGATATGCGCCGCACGCGCTGGCACGAATGCGCCCATCTGTGCCAGCACCGCGATCAGAGCGTTCTGGCGCAGAAACGTCGATTTACCCGCCATGTTCGGGCCGGTCAGCAGCCAGAGCCGTTCGTCCGACAGATCGCAGTCATTGGCGACAAAAGGCGCGCCCGACGCCTTGAGCGCCGCCTCGACCACCGGATGCCGCGCGCCCTCGATGGCAAAAGCGAGGCTGTTATCGACCCGAGGTCGCACCCAGCCCTCATCCGCCGCCAGTTCGGCCAGCGCCGCCGTCACGTCCAGCACCGCCAGCGCCTCTGCCGCCGACGAGATCGCCGCAGCGCGTTCCAGAACCGCCGCGCGCAACTGCTCGAACAGCGCCAGCTCGGCCTCGACCGCCTGCGCCCCCGCGCGCGCGATGCGCCCGTCGAGATCGGCCAGCTCTCCGGTGGTGTAGCGCACCGCGCTGGCGAGGGTCTGGCGATGGATGAACTGCGCGTCCGTCATTTTGTCGGCATGGCTCGGCGGGACTTCGATGAAATAGCCCAAGACGCCGTTGAATTTGATTTTCAGCGCGTTGATGCCGCTGTCGGTCTTGAGCCGCGCCTCCATGTCGCGGACGACCTTGCGGCTGTCGTCCCGCAGGCTGCGCATTTCGTCCAGCGGCGCATTCCAGCCCGCCGCGATGAACCCGCCCTCGCGCGCCAGCATCGGCAGGTCGGGGCCGAGCGCGCCGGTCAGACGATCCGTCAGCGCCTCGTGCCCTTGAAGGGCGGCGCCAGCCTGTTTAATCTCGGCGGGCAGGTCGTCGCGTTGCGCCAGCCGACGGGAGAGGGTTGCAGCCGCCGACAAACCGTCCCGCATCGCCGACAGATCGCGCGGTCCTCCACGCCCCAGCGACAGGCGTGAAAGGGCGCGGGCGATGTCCGGCGCCGATTTAAGAGTTTTGCTGCAGTTTTCCGTCAGATTTACGTCATCCCGCAGGCAGGCGATTGCATCCTGTCGCATGACAATCGACGCCACATCCGTCAGCGGTGATGCCAGCCGGGACGCCAGCAATCTCGCGCCCGCTCCGGTCACCGTCCGGTCAATCGTGGCGAGCAAAGATCCGTTGCGCTCGCCTGCAAGTGTCTTTGACAGCTCCAGATTTCGCCGGGTCGCGGCATCAATCCGCATCGAAGAGCCGGGATTCTCGCGGCGGGGCGGCCTGATATGCGGCAAAGCGCCCTTTTGCGTGATCGCGATATAATCAACCAGCGCACCCAGCGCCGACAGCTCGGCCCGACCGAACGCGCCGTAAGCATCGAGCGAGCCGACCTTGAAAAGGTCGCAAATCCGGCGCTCGGCAGAGGCGCTGTCAAAACTGGCTGCACTAAGCGGGGTCGCTTGCGCGATTTCCTCAAACGCCGACAGTAAGTCGTTGTCCTCGAATGCCTTTTCGGAAACCAGAATTTCCGACGGCCCAATCCGCGCCAAGTCAGCCCCCAGTGCAGCACCGACCTGCGAAACCGCAAACTCGCCCGAAGATATATCCAGCCAGCCCAATGCACGCTCACCGCGCACTTCGGCATAGGCAGCCAGATAGTTGTGCGCACGCGCGTCCAGCAATGTGTCTTCGGTCAGCGTGCCGGGTGTCACCACACGAACCACGTCGCGGCGGACCACCGATTTCGATCCGCGCTTCTTCGCCTCAGCCGGGGACTCCATCTGGTCGCAGATGGCAACGGTGAACCCCTTTCGGGTTAGCTGTGCGAGATAGCCCTCGGCGGAATGGGCCGGAACGCCGCACATCGCAATGTCTTCGCCGCGATGCTTGCCGCGTTTCGTCAGCGCAATATCGAGCGCCGCCGCCGCCTTGACGGCATCGTCGAAAAACAACTCGTAGAAATCTCCCATACGAAAAAACAACAGCGCCGTGGGGTGCTGTTCCTTCACAGTGAAGTACTGCTGCATCGACGGAGTGATTTTCTCGTCCGCGGCGGGCTTGGGTGTGGCGGCGTTCATAAGGGCGGACCGTAGAAACCTCGACGCCCCGCGGCAAGGACTTGGTCAGGCCACGGCGCTGCAGCGGGTCGCGTTATACCAATCACGAAAGACCGGTTCCGCCAGCGGTTTGCTCATAAAATAGCCCTGACCCTCGTCGCAGCCCCAGTCCGCGAGGGCGTTATACGATGCTTCGTTCTCTACCCCTTCGGCAACGACTGCAAATCCAAGCGTTTGGCCCAGATCGATAATCGTGGGAACGATCTTTCTGTTTTTCTCGTCCCGGTCGAGGGTGAGAATAAAACTCTTGTCGATTTTCAAAGCGTCCGCAGGGATCGAACGAAGGTAGAGCATGTTCGAATAACCGCTTCCGAAATCATCAATGGCAACGCGCACGCCCTCGTCCCGCAGCCGTGAAAGCTGTGCCAGCGTGAGTTCGCTATCCATCGTCTGAGCACTTTCCGTGAATTCAATCTCCATCATCTCCGGCCCGACGCCCTGTTCACGGCACGTCTCCAGCACAAAGTCAGCAAAGTCCGGTTCGGCGAGATTGATTGGCGAGACATTCAACGAGATCCTTGCGTCGATGCCCTCCCGATGCCAAGCCGCGCGATGGATCACCCCTTGCCTGAAAACCCAGCGGGTAAGCGGGGTTATGACTGCCGTTGCCTCGGCGAGAGCGATGAATTCAACAGGTGATATTGACCCTAAGTTCGGATGCGCCCACCTCGTCAGACCTTCGACTCCGCAGCATCTGCCTGTCCGCAAATCAATTTTTGGCTGATAATGAAGCGAAAACTGTGCGGCTGCTATCTCGTCCGGGGCATCCATCAAACGACCTAGATCCGCAAGTAGCCGAAAAGACCGAAAGTGAGCCTGATCAGACGTCTGATCGTACCACGACCAGTTTCTGCACCGGCTACGGCTGTCTTCTGCTGCGACGAATGCCCCCCGGAGAGCTTCGCAGGCATCAAATACCCCAGCATCGGCGCGATTGAGACCGACGGCAATCTGATTTCTGACCGGGATACCATTGCACATCAATGGTCGGCTGAAAGCCTCTTCTAGGAGCCTGATAATTGAAGGAGGTTCAGTGTCGTCTTTCAGTTCCACCACGAAGGCAAAGCTTTTGAGCCCGACATGGTAGAGTCGGATGTCGTGCGGAAGGGCGGCATTCAACCGGTTCGCGCCCAATCTAACCACTTCTTCGGAAAACCCATGACCGAGTGCTCTGACCATGCTGCCGAAATGTTCGGCTGATGATAGCGTCAGCAGAACAACAGCGTAGTGGTCATCAATGGTGTTTTCCGAGACCCCGAACCCGAAATCGTCAATAAACTGGCGTCGGTTCCACAGGCCGGAGATCGGATTTATCCTGCCAAGATGCTGAATCGCTTCCGTTGCTGCAAACTCGACGTCGGATTCCATCTCACGACTGGTTTTCGACCATTCAATTTGCTGGATATTGCTGTGCGCCATTATTCGGTCGGCCTCTGAGGAAACAGGGAACGGCGACGTTACAGGCAATGTCTTAAATTATGGCTGTCCGGTGGATGAAAAGTTATACTTTCCAGTATGTTAAATTAACCTCACCGGGTGTTTGCCAGCGACAAGCTCATAGTTGATTGCCTCGCTGACTGGACGCGGCTGTCCATCATCCACAAGGATGATTGCGATGAATTGAGACAACTTTCGCATTTGGAATCACAAAACGATCTTATTCCCGTCACTGGGGAACCATCTAAGGCGATCTACATTGTACTGTGGATAACTTAATGGGGGATACCCAATGTACGCCCGCTTCGATACCGCGTTAAGACAGGCCTTGCGCTCTGAATTCGCCCTTTTTGGCGTATCGGATCGCAGTGTGGCGACTGCTGCGGCACGTCGTGCTGCTGTGGATAACCGCGTTAAAGCAATGAATGAAGCGACACTCGGAAATGTGAGTTTTGCGTATATGCACGACACGGCAAGCACGCGTTTTCACGAGGATTGCGAATTGATGGCATCCGGTCGTCCGCCACGCCATCATTCAGTCGGGTATTACCTAAAGACCGCAACAGCTTACCGTCACGCAGACACCGATAGCCACGTAAGAAGCCTTGAAGAAAAGAGCTGGTTGGGAAAGTCCGCCGTTGCGGCCTGATTGTATCGCCCGTCTGTCAAGTTGATCAAGCCGCCCAGTCTGCGTACCGGGCGGCTTTTCGTTTAAACTCAGGTCAGCAATCAAAGGCCGCGCAGCTTTTCCAGAAACGGGGTAACCGCCGGTTCGATAACCGCTTGAACGCCGGGAATGGCATAGGCAGTTTCGAGTGCCTTCTCGATGCCTCCGACAAGGCCCCCGAGCATTCCGGTCACCTGCGTTTTACCGGCATCGCCCATTGCGTCCATGTCGATGCCATCCAGTGTGCCGGTCGCAGAAGTGATCTGCTCCGCTGCTGCTTTTGCACTTTCAACGTCGGTAATGCCGGACAGGCTTGATGTTACGTTCCCGACGGTACTCTGAATCGCAGAAACGCCGCTCTGTGTCGCTTCGATCTGCGATGTATCAGGACCCGAGGCGAACTGGGTGTAACCGAAATAGCCCAAGGCTGCGATTACGGCGACCGGCAGCAGCTTTTTCAGAAAACCGCCTCCATTTGTGTTCGCAGCGGGTTCAGGCGAGCCGTTACCGCCAATACTTGACGAGGTCGCGGCGTTCCCAGTCGGCGAGACATCGTCAACCGATGGTTCGGAATGTGCGTTCAGGAAAGATCCGAAACCGAGCGACTGCGAAACATCGGCAGGCATCGCTGATGCAACGTGTTCGCGTTGATCCATCAACATGCTTTTGAACTGGTCTGTGTTTAGGCTCAGTTCCTTCTTCTTTTTGCCGAGCATGCTCATAACCAAAGGTGCGACGACCTTGAGCAACATGCCGGCAGAGCCACCGCGAATCCCGGCTAGCCGTGCAATGCTTGCGACCAGACCGTCCTGTTTTCCGCCGAACAACATCGCCAGCAGAGGTGCGCCAAGCGTCATCAGCATGCCTGAATTATTGGACAGCAAGCCGCCGATATCGTCCAGCATACCGCTGTCAGACTCGTCTGCCATACGACTAAGCGTTTCTGCACCGCCGGGCGCTGACGCCGATTGCATCATTCCTCCGAGGATGGCAGGCAATGCGCCATCAAGGGCGGATTGGGTCCCTTCGCGACCTTCGCCGAGCAAACCACCAAGTTGATCCAATACAGAGCCGCCGAGCGCGCCCTTTGCCATTTCAAGAATATTTGCGGACATAGATAAATCTCCCTCACCGCGCCCGGTTGCCCGTGCGCCTCCAACGAACCGTGGCCGGAACGCCCGAACCACTTAAAAATAGGTATCGGCAAGAAAACACGGCCAGATTGCGACAAGGAATTGTCGGAATTTTAAGTTGCTGTATTGTATGTATAAACTTGGAAAAATTGAGTAATTCATACTTAATTTTTTGAATTGCGTTCAATTTTTAGTTGAGTATGTTGCGGAAATTCCAGTGAAAATTTGGCGCGTACCTTATCGTGCCTGTCCGTCTGGCGGTAATTATTGAAGAAAATTCTGCATGCTTGCCGAAGTGCTCATCGTGTCTTGATCAGATGGTCGCCTGATTGTCAGACGACCCAGCTTGGCTTGGATTTTTTGAAAAAAGCAGCTAAGCCCTCAGCCGCTTCAGCCGTTTCCCATGTATCGACAAGCCGTTCTATTGTTGCCGCGATTGTTGCATCATCAATCGGCGCGCTGAGGCTTCTGACCAGTGCTTTCGTCCGCGCCACCGCGTCTGGTGCAGCTGACAGGTA
>CALGNW010000091.1 GCA_937958345.1 uncultured Neomegalonema sp.
AACCCTCGACCTGAGCCGGATGAACGCGATCCTGAAGGTAAATCAGGAGGACATGGATGCCGTTGTGCAGCCCGGCGTGACACGGCGGCAACTGAACGAAGACCTGCGCGCGACCGGTCTGTTTTTTCCGGTCGATCCCGGCGCCGATGCCAGCATAGGTGGCATGGCCGCAACCCGTGCATCGGGCACAAATGCGGTTCGGTACGGCACGATGCGCGAATGTGTGATGGCCTGCGAAGCAGTTCTTGCCGATGGCCGCGTCATCCGCGCGGGTTCGCGCTCGAGTAAATCCGCGGCGGGTTATGATCTGTGCAAATTGCTGGTCGGGTCCGAGGGCACTTTGGGGATTATGACCGAGCTGACCGTCAAGCTGTTCGGTCAACCCGAGGCGGTCTCTTCTGCGGTTTGCGGCTTTGAAACAGTCGAGGGCGCGGTGCAGGCGGTTATCGAGACCATTCAGATGGGTATCCCGGTCGCTCGAATCGAGTTTTTGGACGAATTGCAACTGCGCGCCGTCAATGCGTATTCCAAACTCGATATTGTCGAACGCCCAACTCTGTTTCTGGAGTTCCATGGCAGCGAAGACGGTGTTGCGGAACAAGCCGCCCGATTTGGTGAAATCGCCGCCGAGCATGGCGGGCTGGGCTTTGATTGGGCAACGCTGGAAGAGGACCGCAATCGACTGTGGCGCGCCCGGCACGATGCCTATTACGGGGTCAAAGCGATGTGGCCGGGCAGGCGCGGCTATATCACCGATTCCTGCGTACCGATCTCGCAGCTGGCCGATGCAATCCGCGAGACAAAGGCTGACATCGCCGAAAGCGGCCTGATCGCGCCGATGGTCGGACATGTCGGAGATGGAAATTTTCATCTCGCCATTATGATCGATCCTGAAAACGCGGATGAACTGAAGGCCGCCGAGCGGCTCTCGCATTCGATTGCCGAACGCTCGCTGCGCATGGGCGGCACGGTCACAGGCGAGCATGGCGTCGGCCTGGGTAAAATAAAATATATGGAAGCCGAGCACGGCGCGGCTTATGGCGTGATGGCGGATATCAAGCGCGTGTTTGATCCGCAGAACATTTTGAATCCCGGTAAACTGGTGTCCCTAAATTGACAATCATCAACATCCCCCCCCTCGACCGAACACTTGAGCCAGCCATCCAAAAGTTGCTCGATGAAAAGGCCAAGCCGGTCGGATCGCTTGGGCAGTTAGAGGACGTCGCAGTCCAAGTCGGCGTGATCCGTGGCGCCCTAAAGCCGGCGCTAGGTAAAGCTTTATCGATAATCTTTGCAGGCGATCACGGCCTGACCGAGGAAGGCGTTTCCTCGCACCCGCCCGAAGTTACCGCAGCGATGGTGCAAAACTTCATTGGCGGTGGAGCGACAATTTCAGCATTCACCCGCCTTGCCGGCGCGGACCTGAAGGTTGTCGATGCCGGGGTAAAGTTTCCTGTGACGCCGGGAGCAGGCTTCGTCAGCGCCCGCATCGCAGAGGGCACGAAGAATGCAGCCGTCGAACCGGCCATGACACGCGCGCAATGCGACGAGGCGTTAAACAAAGGGATCGAAATCGCGCGCGAAGCCGCCGCGAGCGGGGTGGACATTGTTGCCCCCGGCGAAATGGGGATTGGCAACACGGCGGCAGCGAGTTTGATCGTGCATCGCCTCGCCCCTGCCGCGCTTGATAACGTAATCGGGCGCGGGGCCGGGCTTGATAATGACGGTCTGGACAGGAAGCGTGCCGCCCTGCACAAGGCCGCCTCACGCACAGATACGACCGACCCGATTGAGGTGCTGACCGAATTCGGCGGGTTTGAAATTGCGATGATGTGCGGATTTATGCTCGGAGCCGCCGCCGAAAACAGGGTCGTTATCGTCGACGGGTTTATCGCCGGTTCCGCCGCGCTGGCCGCCTGCCGGATCGCGCCGGCAGCGCGTGAGCGCATGATCTTTTCGCACAGGTCGGCTGAACCCGGCGCGCTGGCAATTCTCGACAGCCTCGAAGCCGATCCGTTGCTGGATCTCGAGCTGCGGTTGGGCGAAGGATCCGGCGCTGCTTTAGCGATCCCGCTGGTCCGCGCCGCAGCGGCCATTCTGACGGACGTGGCGGATTATCCGCGATGAAGCGTGAGTGGCTGGCCTTCCTTTCGGCAGTCCAGTTCCTCACACGCCTGCCCGTCCCCGACCCCAGCTGGGAGGCCGGACGCCTCGACCGCGCAGCCAAGTGGTTTCCGCTTGTCGGCGCTTTGGTCGGGCTGTGTTCGGGCATGTTTCTGTTCGGGGTGATCTCGCTGGCCTTTAGGGGTCTGCCGGTGCTGGAGTTGACGGTTCTGTTTGGCGTCCTGATCACGGGCGCGCTGCACGAGGACGGACTGGCCGATACAGCAGACGGGTTTTATGGTGGGCGCACAACCGAAAAGCGCCTGAGTATTATGCGCGACAGCCGGATCGGAACCTATGGCGTCATCGCTCTCGTCTTCGCTTTGCTGCTGCGTATCTCGCTCTACGAGGGATACTTTTCGCCCCTGATTTCCAGCGCGTCCTATGCTGCGACAATGGTCGCGACCTTCATGGCAGCGCAGACCGTCAGCCGGGCCTTGATTCTCGTACATGTCTCCGCCCTGCCCTACGCACGGGAAGGCGCAACACCACCGCTTTCCGGCGCGACAAAAGGCGGTATTATAACCTGCGCGGTCACAACCTTGATCGTTTGCATCCCCGTGGCAAAATTCATTTCCTTCGGGGCCGTCGTGGCGGGAATGGCCGTGGCAACCGCCAGCGCGCTTGCCTTTACAAGACTGTCAAGAAAACGGATCGGAGGCTGGACCGGCGATACCGCAGGGTCAACTCAGGTCATTTCCGAACTCTCATTTATGATCGGATTTTCAGCATGGATTTGGTCTTAATCCGACATCCGAAAACTGTTGTGCCAAACGGGGTCTGCTATGGCTCTACGGATGTAGAACCCGATCCGCAGCGGCTTGCCTCGGACGCCGCACGGATCGCGCCGATGCTGCCTGCGGATGCACGGATCATATGCAGCCCTCAAAAGCGCGCCGCGCAACTGGCCGCCCGTTTTGGCGCAGCGCAAACAGATGCGCGACTGGTCGAAATGGACTTTGGCGCATGGGAGATGCGGCGCTGGGACGAGTTGCCGCGCGCGGAAATTGACGCATGGGCCGATGATATGCTGGGCTATCACCCGCCGGAGGGCGAGGCACTCGGATCTGTTGCCGCCCGGGTGATTGAGTGGTGGGAGCAGCAACCCAAAGACCGGACAATCGTTGCGGTTGCGCATGGCGGGCCTTGGCGGGTGCTGGCCGCACATCTGCTGGGTCTGCCGCTCGAACATTCAACAAGGTTCGAGATTGAATGGGGCGGGCGGGCTTTGTTCCGGATAAACGATTACGGCGCGCAACTACGCGGCTGGAACGTCTTTTAGCAAACTGAGCGCCGCCTTATGCGCCTCGTCGGTCACTGTTTCCCCGGCAAGCATGCGCGCGAGTTCTGCGACCCGTTCATCCCGCGAAAGGATGGTCACGCGGGTCGTCGTGACTTCTTTTTTTCCCTGTTTGGTCACCGATTTATTGATCCGCCAATGCATCGACGCTTCGGCAGCAACCTGCGGCGCGTGGGTGATGACCAGAGCCTGCCCCGCATCGCCCAAACGACGCAAACGCGCGCCGATGGCCGCCGCCGTTGCGCCGCCTACACCGCGATCAATCTCGTCAAAGATAATTGTCGTTTTATCGTTCGCGTTACCGACCAGACAGACCTTGAGCGCAAGCAGAAAGCGGGACAACTCTCCGCCGGACGCGGTTTTATCGATTGGTCCGAAAGGCGAGCCCGGGTTGGTGGCAACGGTGAAAGAAACGCGGTCGATGCCATCCGCCGTGCCGCCATCCTCGTTCGTGGTTATTTCGGTGCGGAACTTCGCGCGTTCGAGTTTAAGGGGTGGCAGCTCCGCCATGACCGCCTTATCCAATCCGCCCGCCGATTTTTGCCGCGCCGCGCTCAGCCCGCGCGCCTCGGCCAAATAGGCTTCGTGCGAGTCTTTTGCCGCTTTTTCCAGCGCGATGAGACGCTCTTCCCCCGCCTCGATAAACGCCAGCCGCTCGGTCATTTTCGAGCGCAACGTCGCGAGATCAGTGACACTCATCCGATGCTTGCGCGCGAGGCCGCGCAGCGCGAACAGGCGTTCTTCGATTTGTTCCAGTACGTTCGGATCAACCGATAATGCCTCCATCGCAGCATCGACTTCGCGCATTGCCTCGGACATTTCGGTCATGGTGCGGTCGAGCGCAGACAACGATGCGTCGAGGCGTCCGTCCGCCTTGGGCGCGGCCATGTCGAGCCAGCGAACCGCCTCGGCTATACGGCCCTCCGCGCCCTTTACACCCAGCGCATCAGCTGCTTTCGAGACATCATCCGCAATCGAAACCGCGCGCTGCATGGACCGGCGCTCGGCATCCAGCGTTGCCTCCTCGTCGCTCTCGGGCGCAAGTTCTTCCAACTCTTCGACCGAGTGGCGAACATAGTCGGCGTCGGCACGGGCATCCTCGATCTCCGCACGGCCCGTAACCAGCTCTTTTTCGGCTGAACGCCATGACGCGTGAAGTTTCCGGACTTTCTTGACCCGCTTTTCCAGCCCTGCATAAGCGTCGAGCAGAAACCCGTGCGCGGCAGGGTTCGTCAGGCTGCGGTCGTCAAACTGTCCGTGAATTTCAACCAGCATCGCGCCAAGAGTCCGCAACGCCGAGACGCTTGCGGGCTGGTCATTAACAAAGGCCCGGCTTCGCCCCTCCTCGCCGATGACACGGCGCAGGATCAGGGTTTCGTCTTCGATTTCATAACCCTGTTCACGCAACCAATCCCAAGCAGGATGGTTCGGAACAACATCGAATTCAGCTGTTGCCGTGCCACTGCTGGCCCCGGCGCGCACAAGCGATCCGGCGACACGCGCGCCAAGCGCCGCACCAAGCGCGTCGAGAAGGATTGACTTACCCGCGCCCGTCTCGCCGGTCATCGCCCCCAGACCGGGTTCGAAATCCAGGTCGAGCGTCTCGATCAGAACGATATCGCGTACCGAAAGGCGGCGAAGCATGATTTAGAGCCACTGGCCTTTGATGACCTGGCGGTACGCTCGGCTGTACCAGGAATCTTTACTGCCCCCGACAACGGCGCCGCTTTCGGTCAGCATCGCATAGCTGTTCGTATACCAGTCGGAGCCGGGATAGTTATGACCCAGAACAGCGCCAGCCGATTTCGCCTCGTCCACCAGTCCCAGAGCGAGGTTCGCCTCAACAAGACGGTGCAGTGCCTCCTGCACATGGGTTGTGGTGTCGTATTGCTTCACGACGGTCTGAAAGCGGTTTATCGCAGCCAGATAATCACCGCGCTTCAGATAATAACGGCCAATGGTCATTTCCTTGCCGGAAAGCTGATCAAGTGCCGTGTCAAGTTTTAGGCGTGCATCATCGACATAATCACTTTCGGGATGGCGGGCGATTAATTCGCGCAATGATGACAGCGCCTCTTTCGTGACGCCCTGATCGCGGCCCACATCGACGATTTGCTCGTAATAACTCTGGGCAACAAGATAGCGGGCGTAGTCGGTGCGGTCGTCGCTGGGATAAAACCCGATATACCGCTGGGCGGACGTAATCGCCTTGTCGTAATCCGCGCCCTCGTAAGAGGCATAGGCCGAAAGCAACATCGCCTTTTTCGCGAGATCAGAATACGGATAGAGGCGCTCGATCTCGTCAAACATCTTTGCCGAGCGGCGGTGGTTTTCTTTCGCCAGCTCGCTTTGCGCATCGGAAAAAATATCTTCGGCAGGCCGTGTTTCAATCGGTGGTTTGCTCTCACCAAACAGGTTGCCAACGCCTCCGCCGCATGCCGAAACGCTCAACAGCGCCCCGCATAGAATTGCGTTACGGAAAACAGACGTAAAACGGATCGCAGACATGCGCCTCTCCATGATCGGCACGACGCGGACGCTTCCGCCGCCGTTGCATCCGTCATACCCCTCCGCGCCTGAAATTCCAAGCGCGGGTTGAGGTAAGTTCCCATAAAGTTCTGAAAGGAGCACGTCGGCTCGTTACGCCACGACCGCCTCGATGTAAGGCGCACGGTCGGCATAATCCGAAGAAACCGCAGAACGGTCCGTAACCTCGTCAAAGCGCCACGCACCGGGGGTGCTGAACAGCTTGTGCAAAAGGCGATTGGTCATGTCGTGGCCGGACTTTACGCCGCAATAGCGACCGACGACCGGCGCGCCGGCCAGAGCCAGATCACCCACCGCGTCGAGCATTTTATGACGCACAAATTCGTCCTGATGACGCAAACCGCCCTCGTTCAGAACCTCGGAGCCGTTCACGACTACGGCATTATCAAGCGAACCGCCGCGTGCAAAACCGAGCGAGCGCAGTTTTTCGATTTCTTCGAGACGACCAAAAGTCCGCGAATTTGCGTAATCCTGAATGAAGCAATCGCCCGTGAACCGCGCATCGCGATGCTGCACGCCAATCGCCTCGTCTTCGAAGTCGATCTTAAACTCGATCTCAAACGCATCGGACGGGTGTAACGCTGCAAAACGGCCCTCGTGTTCGACCGAAACCGAAGACAGCACACGCAAAACGCGCAGTTTGGCGTCCTGTTCGACGATACCCGCCTCGGTCAACGCCTCGACGAACGGCGCAGCACTGCCGTCCATGATCGGGATTTCGGGTCCATCCAACTCGACCAGCGCGTTTTCGATGCCGCAACCGGCAAAAGCGGCCATGAGATGTTCGATGGTTGAAACAGAAACGCCGTCGCTGTTTCCGATGCGGGTGCAGAGTGCGGTGTCAACAACGGCGTCATATCGCGCCTCGACCACCTGATCCAGCCCGATCACATCAGTACGCAAAAATCGGATACCGTAATCACAAGGGGCAGGAAGGATACGGATCGTAGCCTTCTCTCCTTTGTGCACACCTATTCCGGTCATGTGGACCGTGCGCGCCAATGTTCTTTGCATCGAAACCTCAGGTTTTATTGTTGCAACCGAACTAGCAGCGGAAGAAGCCGGAACCAAATCAACGTTTATTGCAGTTTGCTACATCCGTTCAGGCCATGTTTAAGATGGTTAATACATGCTTAACGTAAGGTTAATTCTTGCGCGGCATAGGGGTATTTTAGGCCATATGATGGCCGACACCGGATGAATTCACTCGATACCGCCGCAAAGTTTGTGACCGCGGGCGTCGGCGGAACCCCGAATAAATAAAGGGGCCGCTTTACTCAAGCGACCCCGTCAAGTTTTTCAGAGCAATTTATCCGCGCTTTAGTTTGCCTGACGGCGCAGGAATGCGGGGATTTGGAGATCACCGTCTTCGTCGTCATCCTTGTCAAGACGGCGCTCGTTGTAAGGCTGGCGCTTCGGCTCGTCGCTTCCGCCGCCGAAACTGTCCGCGACCTTACGGATCAGGCCCATACCGCCAAAGCCCGAGAGACCGCGCTTTGGCGACGTAGCCGCTGAAGCGGGAGTCGAGATCGAGCCTGAAGTCTCGGCAACATTCGGATCAACAACCGTTGAAACAGGCTGGCGCGACGATGGCTGACCCGAGGCCTGCATCTTCGATGCGGGAAAGCTGGGTCCGTCTGTTCCGGTCGCAAGCTGCTCTGTTGCCACTGCATCCGTTTCAGCGACTTCGCCGCTGGAGGCAACGGACTGTTCATCGATGTCGAAATCGTCTTCAATTTCCATCGATCCGGATTTTGCTGTTGAAGCACCCGCCGGACGCTGGATCGCCGCACGGCGTACCGCATGACGCGCACCCGGACGAAGCTCGCCGTTTTCAGGGTTGACTGCAGGACGCGGGATCGCGCGTCGCACTCCCGAAACCGGTGCAGCCACACGAGGCGAATCATCTGCCGCGCGACGCGCAGCATCGGCTTCGATGCCCGTTGCAACGACCGAAACACGCATCTGGCCGTCCATCGACGTATCGAAGCATGATCCGACGATGATGTTCGCCTCGGGATCAACTTCCTGCTTGATACGGTTTGCAGCCTCGTCAACCTCGAACAGCTTGAGGTCGTAGCCGCCGGTGATGTTGATGAGAACGCCGCGCGCACCCTGCAGGGAAACGTCGTCCAGCAGCGGGTTCGCAATCGCCTTTTCGGCGGCATCGACAGCACGGCTTTCGCCCTCGGCTTCGCCTGTGCCCATCATCGCCTTGCCCATCTCGCCCATCACGGTGCGAACATCCGCGAAATCGAGGTTGATGAGGCCCGGCATAACCATCAGATCGGTTACACCCTTTACGCCCTGATACAGCACGTCATCCGCCAGTTTGAAGGCATCCATGATCGTGGTGTTTTCCGTCGCGATGCGGAAGAGGTTCTGGTTCGGAATAACGATCAGCGTATCAACATATTGCTGAAGCTCTTCGATACCCTGATCGGCCAGTGC
>CALGNW010000092.1 GCA_937958345.1 uncultured Neomegalonema sp.
GTCGCGCCCGCACCGATAACCGTATGAATCTCGTCGATGAACAGGATCGCGTCCTCGTGATCCTCCAACTCGGTCATCACTGCCTTAAGGCGTTCTTCGAAATCACCGCGATAGCGGGTTCCGGCCAACAGCGCGCCCATATCCAGCGAAAAGATCGTTGCGCCCGCCAGCACTTCGGGCGTTTCGCCCTCGATGATTTTGCGGGCCAGACCTTCGGCAATCGCCGTTTTCCCGACGCCGGGATCACCGACCAGCAGCGGGTTGTTCTTGCGGCGGCGGCACAGCACCTGAATACAGCGGTCCACTTCGTCGCTGCGTCCGATCAGCGGATCGACATCGCCGTTTTCGGCTTTTGCATTCAAATCAACGCAATATTTTTCCAGCGCCGTCTCGCCCTTGGCGGATTCGCCCTCGGCGGTTCCCTCGATATCCGGCGATTCCTCGTCGTCATCCTCGCTGCCGCGCACGGCACGGGACTCGTTCAGCGTCGGGTCTTTGGCAACGCCATGGGCAATAAAGTTTTTCGCGTCATAGCGGCTCATATCCTGCTCCTGCAGGAAATAAACGGCATAGCTTTCGCGCTCGTGGAAAATCGCCACGAGAATATTCGCGCCCGTCACTTCCGAGCGGCCCGAAGACTGAACATGGGCGGCGGCACGCTGGATAACCCGGTGGAATCCGGTGGTCGGCGTGGCCTCGTTGCCCTCGACATCGGAAACGAGGTTGATTAATTGCTCGTCAATATAAGCGGTTAGCGCGACCCGCAATTCGTCCAGATCAACGCCGCACGCCCGCATAACCTGTGCGGCGTCCTGCTCGTCAATCAGCGCAAGAAGCAGATGCTCCAGCGTGGCGAGTTCGTGCTTGCGCTCGTTGGCGACGGACAAAGCCCGGTGAAGCGCCTCTTCGAGCGTTTTCGTAAACGAAGGCATATTAACCCTCCTGTTGGGCGCGCTTGGATGGCGAGTGAATCATCCGCCCGGGCCTCTGGCTGCTCGATTCCATGGTGTGTCACCGGAACCATTTCTCAAGTTCAGCACGTCATTCGACGCGCGTCACGGCTTTTGTGGGGTTGAATTGGTTTAGAATGAATGACGCGGGGGCCGCGTCGGCGGGCTAGAACCGGATATGGGGACCGCGTCACTCTTTTTCCATACGGCAGGTCAGCGGATGCTCGTTCCGGCGCGCATCGTCCATAACGGCGGCCACCTTTGTCTCCGCGACTTCATAGGTAAAGACGCCGACGACGGCTGCGCCCTTGAGGTGAACGGTCATCATAATTTCAACGGCGGCATCTCTGCCGATTTGAAAGTATTTTTCTAAAACGTGAACAACGAACTCCATTGGCGTATAGTCATCATTAAGCATGATGACCTTATAGAGCGGTGGCCTCTTGGTTTTCGGCTTGGTTTGAGTCAAAACGCCGGAATCCGGGCCGTCGCCCGGTTTATTGGCGAAAGCGGGGGGTGCGGTCACAAGCTGTGTTCGGTTCATCGGCATGGAACGTGAATATAACCTTGGATCGGCGAGAGAAAAGATGACGCGGAAGGAAAATGCTCGAAAAGACCGGAATTAATTCAGGTCGGGAGGCATTAGATTTACGGTATATCTTTAACTTTCGCGAATATGTTAATCGTCTGAAGAATCGTTAGTGCGGGGCAGTATTGGTCACATGGTGTATATAGTTCGACGCTCGATGACGATGGCTGCGATCCTGTTTGCGGCTGTCTTTTTGCTCGCTACCGCTCCGACGGCGCAGGCAAACCCGAAATATTCTTCGATTGTCCTCGATATGGACACCGGAAAGGTGCTGCATTCCAGCCGTGCCGACAAAAAACTGTATCCCGCATCGCTGACGAAAATGATGACGCTGTATATGGCGTTCGAGGCGATCAAAACGGGACGCCTGTCCCTCGATCAGCGTTTGGTTGTTTCGCGCAACGCCTCGCGTCAGCCGCCGTCAAAGATCGGCCTGCGCGCGGGCAAGACCATTACCGTCCGCGATGCCATTCAGGCCTGTGCCACGAAATCCGCAAACGACGCCGCTGTTGTACTGGCCGAGGCGATTGGCGGATCGGTCGATAATTTTGCGGCGATGGCAACGGCCCGTGCCCGCTCGCTCGGCATGTCGCGCACGACCTTCAAAAACCCGCACGGCCTGACCCAACGCGGACAGCTTTCGACGGCGCGGGATATGGGCCTCCTGGGCCGCCGCCTGTTTATTGATTTCCCCGAGCACTATCACGTCTTCAAGCGCAAGGTGTTCAAGCACAGTGGCCGCAAGTTCCGCGCGACCAACAAGCTGCTGGGCAAGTACAAGGGCGCTGACGGGATCAAAACCGGCTATACCAGCGCATCGGGCTTTAACCTCGTTGCCTCTGCCGAGCAGGACGGACGCCGCATCGTCGGTGTTGTTTTCGGCGGCAAATCCAGCGCCCGCCGCAACCGCCATATGCGAAAGCTGCTCGATAAGGGCTTTAAGATCGCGCCGAAACGCCGTGCTCTGGAGCTGGCCTCGGTGGATTACTACCTCGAATCCCCGCTTCCGCGTCTCAGCCCAAAACGCGGCGGATCGGGCAGAGCACCGGTTCCTCTCGCGATTGCCGCCCTTGCGCGCAACGAAAAAAGCTCGGTTGTCGATCGCGGCCTTGCCGCCCTGTCCAGCGTGATTGTCACCCCGGCACAGGCGGCGGTTCCAACGGCGAAAAGTGGAAATTACTCAATCCAGATCGGCGCTTACCGTAAGCGGTCCTTGGCTGAACGCCGTTTGCGCGCGGTCAAAAAGCTGCGCCAGCCCGCCAACCTGAACAGCGCGGCCCCGATTGTCTCGGTGCGCAACTCGGGGGGCCGTCCGCTCTACCGGGCGCGGTTTGTCGGATTGGCAAAGGCCGAAGCCGACCGCGCCTGCTCACGCCTCAAGGCGAAAAGCGTCGATTGCTTCGTGGTGATCGAAAACTGAACCGGCCAGCGCACCCCGACAGGCCGCGCATAAGAAACTGTCAGCCGAAAAAGTGGATGCCGGTTCTCCGGCCGAAGCGTGACAACTTTTACGCGCTACTGCGGCCAAATCTCTCGAAAATACTGAAACGCCGTTTTTTCGGCTCGGGCGCAGCGGCGGGCTTCGCCTCGCTGTCCTCGTCCCGTGCGGCCGCACCCGCCAGCGGTTCCGGTACAGGCGCGGGAGGCGGTGAAATCGCGGGACCGCCCACGGCAACGGGCGTCGGCGGTGCGAACGGAGCGGGTTCCGGCTCGGCCTCGGGCTTCACATCCGGCAGGATATTCAGCGTCTTCATAAGCTCGCGCACTTCCTGACGCGCGGCGATCTTGGACATGTCCATCTGTTCCCCGCTATCGCGCAAATCCATCAGGGTCAGGCCCGACAGGAACATTTCGCGGAAAATAGGCCGCTCGCTCAGCCCGTGGGCGATGCGGAATCCGATCTTGCTGGACAGTTGTGTCAGCATTTCGCCGACGCGCCGCTTGTTCGCGGCATCCTCCAGCGGCATCCGGTTGCGGACCACGACCCAGTCGGTCGGTCCCAACCCGATTTGCGCCCGCAGTTTGCGGGTCTCCCACACCATCTCGGCATACACCGAGGGGCCTGAAATCGTAAAGCTTTTCGGGTCAACCCGCGCCAGCAGATCAAAGTCGATAAAGCTGTCATTCATCGGTGTGACCAGCGTATCCGCGCGGCTGTGGCCCAGTCGTGACAGGTTCGAATGCGCACCGGGACAGTCGATGAGAATGACGTCGCAGGTTTCGCTCAGGGTATTGATTGCGTTATTAAAACGCTCGCCCTCAATCGCCCACGATTTCTCCCGGTCGGGATTGGTACTCGACTCAATCGACAGGCGTTCGGGCAGAATAAGCTCGACGCCCTTCCGCTCGCACCAGTTCTGGCGGTTGTCGATATATCGGAAGAAACTTTTCTGGCGCAGATCCAGATCCAGCGCACCGACCTTCAGGCCCCGCCGCGCAAGCGCGACGAAGACATGCATGGCCGTCGTGGATTTACCGGAACCGCCCTTCTCGTTACCGAAGGCGATGATATGGGGGCGTTTACTCATGTTAAGAAGTTAACGAAGATTAACGCCGCCGCATAGTCGAAATTAAAAGCCGAAGCCTTTGAATTTCTCTTTAAATTTCGAGACCCGTCCGCCGGTATCCATCAGGCGCTGGTGTCCGCCGGTCCAGGCAGGGTGGGTCGTCGGATCGACGTCCAGCGCCATTTCCTGACCTTCTTCGCCCCATGTCGAACGCATCTGATGGACCGTACCGTCCGTCATTTTGACGTTGATCATGTGATATTCGGGGTGCGTATCTTTTTTCATCTGACCGGTCTTTCGCGGGGCCTGAGCCATAAAACAATCGCGCGCCAGCAGAACCGGCGCGCTATTCGTCGCTGCTATAGCGGTGGCAGCCTGCGTTGGCAAGGATTCGGCGCAGGGCCGCACCGAAAATCGCCGAGGATCAGCTGGTCGGTGCGTCGTGGAACAACCGCGATACGGAATCGTGCCGGGTGATCGAACCGATCGCCTCGGCCAGCATCGGCCCGATCGAACAAACCTTCAGTTTATCGGACGGCGGGCGCTGGGTCTGATCAATGGAATCCGTGACCGAGACGGTTTTCAGGGCCGACGCCGCGATCCGGTCAAGCGCGCTGTTGGACAGAACGCCGTGGGTACACATCGCATGCACTTCTTTTGCGCCCTTTTCGACCAGCGCCTCGGCGGCCTTGCACAATGTTCCGGCTGAATCGACGATATCATCGAACAGAATGCAGGTCCGGCCATCGACATCGCCCAGCACCTGCATCTGAGCCACAACACCGGCGCGCTCGCGGCGTTTGTCGATCACGGCGAGGTCGGCATTGATCGACTTGGCAAATGTGCGCGCGCGCACCAGACCGCCAACATCGGGCGAGACGACCATCAGCTTGTCGTCGTCCTGATTGAACATGCTCATCGCATGACGGGCAAAGACCGGCACGGCATAGAGGTTGTCGGTCGGAATATCGAAAAAGCCCTGAATCTGGCCGGCATGCAGATCAACGGTCAGCACCCGCTCGGCTCCGGCCTGTGTAATCAGGTTGGCAACCAGCTTGGCGGTAATCGGCGTGCGGGGGGCCGGTTTCCGGTCCTGACGCGCATAGCCGAAATAGGGGATAACGGCGGTAATCCGGCCCGCCGACGCGCGGCGCAGAGCGTCGGTAATCACCAACAGTTCCATCAGGTTGTCATTGGCGGGTTTCGACGTGGACTGGATGATAAACACATCCTCGCCGCGCATGTTTTCCTGAATTTCGACCCAGATTTCATCATCGGCGAACCGCTCGACACGGGCCTTGGTCAACGGCCTGAACAACTTGTTGCTGATAATCTCTGCCAGCGGCAGGTTCGCGTTGCCTGAAATCAGCTTAATATCAGCATTCGGCTTCATGGCGCGTCCCCACCTGCTCCGGTGCGCCAGCATCTAACAACCGGAGCCTCCGAAGTAAATCGCTGTTAAGAATTTTGAGCGGTTTCATGTCAGTTTTACGGTGTCGCGCGCCGGATGGGCACGTTATCCGCCAGCTCGCCTTCGCCGAGTGTGACGGCGGCGAACAGACGCGCGGGCCGGGCCGCATTGAATCGGGTGATCGGCGCCAGATCATGGGCGCGCCGTGCCGCAATATACCGCACGGACGAAAACCCCGAATCAGTCAGGAATTTCCCGGTCGCCGCGACGACCTGATCCACCGGATTTCCCTGTGCGATTAATTCCGCCGATGCCGTCAGCACCTTGTGCAGAGTCGGTGCGAGCGCGCGTTCGGCCCCGCTCATCCGTGCGGTGGCGGACGACATCGCCAGCCCGTCCGGTTCGCGCATCGTCGCGGCAGAGACAATGCCCACCGGCAGGGCAAGGTCGCGCACCATCTGACGGATGGCGACAAGCTGTTGCCAGTCCTTCTCTCCGATCACGGCAAGATCAGGCTGAACCTGACCGAAAACCCGCGCAATCAGGGTCGTGTGCGCATCGATAGCGTCCTGATCGCCCGGACCTGTGCCTGCCGTGCTGATCCGCGTGCTTTCCGGTGCAGCGCCCGAGGCAAAAATCAGATCGCAGCCGTCGCGGCCTATCTCGGCGGTTTGCGTCAGATCCGCCGGATCAAATACCGAGACAACAACCCGCTTGGCATGTCGGCGGGCGGTGTCGAGCAGGCCGGAATGGCCGTGATGGGGTGTATCCGTCAGCGGAACCAGCACGATTGTGTCGCCGTTCCCGCGCCATCCGCGCAGCAGACGGCGGATCTGGTCAGTATCGCGAACGATTTGAGGGGTCGGTCCTGTCATCGTTTTCCGGTAATTGTCTTAAATTGGTACAGATACGTTAACAGGTGCATGCGGCCAAAGCTATGCATCGTTTTACGCCTGTCCCGAAAGTCACGCGGATCAGGACAGGATACTGGCGATAATAAAATTCGATATGACGACACTGGCGGTCCAGCAGCAGGTCAGCGCCATAATGATTATGGTCGGCTTGTTCGGTGACCAGACGATCATCGTTGCGACCAGCGCCTGCAGCATGATTTTCGGGATAAACCACAGCGCGCCCAGATGCTCCTGCAGATAGCGCATGAAGCTGTTGACTTCGAACGCGCCGACTTCCAGTGCCCAGTTCGTTGAAATCGCGTCGAGAATCCCCAGCATGACGAATGTACCGGCGATCAGATAACCGGCGCGCGCCTGCGCCGGGTTGGCGCGTGCCTGTTCAGCCTCACGTTCGTATTTGGAGACGCGTGCTGTCATTATCGACCTGATGTTCCCGAAAGCTGCTGTGAGCATGATGGCCGCGCCCTCTTAATTCCCGGTGAATGCTTCCGAACCGACGGTAGCAAAGCGCGCGCCATTTTGAGACGGGCGGCATACGAGAAATTAAGAGATGAAAAAGCGTACCGTTTTGGGACGGATTCACCCCTGAAACCGGCGCGGGTCCGGCGGGGGCGGGCGCGCGAGCCTCGTGCAGAGGCTCGCGGCAAGGGTCAGAGGGTCACAGCTGCGCGGTCTAGGTCAGATCTCGCACATCTGTCAGCTTGCCGGTGATCGCGGCGGCGGCTGCCATGGCCGGTGACAGCAGGTGCGTCCGTCCGCCGCGTCCCTGACGACCCTCAAAGTTCCGGTTCGAGGTCGAGGCACAGCGTTCACCGGGGGCCAGCTGGTCGGGGTTCATGCCCAGGCACATGGAACAACCCGGCTCGCGGATATCGAAACCGGCTTCCGCCAGCTTCTGCGCAAGGCCCTCTTCCTCCATCTGCTTTTTCACCAGACCCGATCCGGGGACGATCATGGCGCGCAGGCCGTCTTTGACCTTTCGGCCCTCCATGACCTTCATCACTTCGCGCATGTCCTCGATCCGGCCATTGGTGCACGATCCGATAAAGATCGTATCGACCGCTATGTCCGAGAACCGCGTGCCGGGCTTCAGGCCCATATAGTCAAGGCTGCGGCGCACCGCGTCGATTTTGCCGCCGTCGAAATCTTCGGGGCTCGGCACGACCGAGTTGATCGGCAGCACATCTTCGGGCGACGTTCCCCAAGTGATGACCGGCTCGATGTCTCCGGCGTTGATCTGCAGGACCGTGTCGAAATGCGCGCCGTCATCGCTGTAAAGTTCGGACCAGTTCGCCAGAGCCGCATCCCAATCCGCGCCCTTTGGTGCCTTGGGGCGGCCCATGACGTAGTTAAACGTCTTTTCGTCGGGTGCGATCAGGCCCGCCCGCGCCCCGCCCTCGATGGCCATGTTGCAGACCGTCATGCGGCCCTCCATGGACAGATTCATAATCGTATCGCCGCAATACTCGATCACATGACCCGTACCGCCCGCCGTTCCGGTCAGGCCGATCACCGACAGCGTGATGTCCTTTGCGGTGACGCCGACGGGCAGAGTGCCCGTGACTTCGACCTTCATATTTTTGGATTTTTTCTGGATCAGCGTCTGCGTGGCCAGAACGTGTTCGACCTCGGATGTGCCGATACCATGGGCGAGCGCGCCGAACGCGCCATGGGTCGCCGTATGGCTGTCGCCGCAAACAATGGTCATACCGGGCTGGGTCAGGCCCTGCTCGGGTCCGACGATATGAACGATGCCCTGACGGATATCCATGACGTCATAGAATTCAATGCCGAACTCTTCGGCATTGGTGCGCAGGGCGTCGACCTGAATACGGCTTTGCTCGTCTTCGATACCCTTGGCGCGGTCCGAGGTCGGCACGTTATGGTCAGGCACGGCCAGTGTCGCGCCGGGCGCGCGGACCTTGCGGCCCGTCATCCGCAATCCTTCAAAGGCCTGCGGGCTGGTAACCTCGTGCACCAGATGCCGGTCAATATACAGCAGGCACGTGCCGTCTTCGGCCTCGTGAACAACGTGGGCATCCCAGATTTTGTCGTAAAGCGTGCGCGCTTCGGTCATGTTTTCGTTCCTGAATTTCTGTTGAGACAGTGCCGTAAGGTCGCCGTTCAGCCGCGCCCGTCACTGCTGCTCATCAACCCGAAAAAACGCCATGGCAGACGGTTATGGTCCGACAGGCCCGCAATCGGGCAATATGTGCGTCTCGAGGTCATGTCTCTCCCATATCAAGCCGGAACGCGCGGCACAATGGCGTGGGCGACGCTTAACCGCGTGCTATGTTCGGGTGCTGTAGCGCGCGATCAATTCCGCGCTGGTTCGTTTCCGGAGGGCGATTGGATGACACTGGCGGCAATTCTGTTCGGATCAATCGGAACGCTGGTCGAGACTTCGGACGTCCAGCGCGATGCGTTTAATCAGGCCTTCAGGGATGCGGGGCTGGACTGGCATTGGGACGAGGACACCTATCGCCGCCTGCTGCTGAAACCCGGCGGCAAGGCCCGAATCGAACGCTTCGCCGCCGAACGCGGGCAGACCGTGGATGCGGCTGCGCTGCACCGCCGTAAAACCGCGATATTCGACAGGGAAATCGAAGAGGGCTCGCTCGAACTGCGCCCCGGCGTCGGCGAGGTTATCGCCCACGCGCGCAATGCCGATATCGCGCTGGGCTTTGTCACCACCACCTCGCGTGCGAACATCGACTCGACGCTGGCGGCCACCACAGGCCAGCTGACCGGGGATATGTTCAGCTTTATCGGCGATGCCTCGATGGTCAGCGCCCCGAAACCCGCCCCCGATATTTTTCTGGCCGCACTGGCCGCGCTGAGTGTCTCGGCGGATCAGGCAATGGCGATCGAGGATACAGTACCGTGCTTTCAGGCCGCCCGCGCGGCGGGCCTGCCAACGGTGGCCTTCCCGAACGAAAACGCCGCCCGCCACGGGTATGATGATGCCGTGGCGGTCGTGGCCGAGCTTGATATCAGCCTGTTCGCGCGGCCTTAGCCCCCTCAGCTAAAGATGAAGTCATCTTCCGTCAGGACGCCAGCCGCCGTATTGACGACGGCGATAAGACCCGTTCCGTAGTCAATCATCGCGGCACCGCCTAGATTCTCGATCTTCAGATCGTTAAAGCCGAGGCCGGTGCCGACAAACATGAACCGGTCATCGGCATCGTTATATCCGATTACGATGTCTGCGCCGTGATTTGGCGCAAAGATAAACGTATCCGCGCCCGCATCCCCGCGAATTTTGTCGTCACCCCGTCCGGCGACAATCCGGTCGTTGCCCGCGCCGCCGCGCAGGTCGTCGTCTCCGAACCGACCGCTCAACAGGTCATTGCCGCCGAATCCCCAAAGGATGTTATCGCCTGCGTCACCGCGCAGGCGGTCCGCGTGCTGGGACCCGAACAACCGCTCGATCGAGGCATAGGTATCGCCTGCCGCGTCGCCGGTATTCCCATCGGAGAACTGCAGGTCGGCTGCTACGCCGGATTTCGCGGTGGAATACTGCGCCCGGTCGATCCCCTCTCCGCCTGACAACAGATCCGCACCGGTTCCGCCGAGCAGAACGTCGTTCCCGAGGTCGCCATACAGCCGGTCGTTGCCGTCATTGCCGAAAATCAGGTCATTTCCCCTGCCGCCATTCAGAAAGTCACCGCCATCATCCCCGCGCAACCGGTCATTTCCGTCATTACCGAATATGCGGTCGTTCCCGGACAGCCCGATCAGCAGGTTGGCAACGTCGTTGCCTGTGATCTGGTCATTTCCGCGGCCGCCCGTGGCATTCTCGATCACTGTGCCATAGGCGATTGTGTACGTGCCGGTCAGCGTTGACGGGCCGGAGTCGCGCACATACGAAACC